>JADLCC010000333.1 GCA_020847425.1 Saprospiraceae bacterium | reverse complement strand
TTTGTATTACTTAATCCGCGTCAGGTTCCCCTTCGCGTCTTTCACCACTGCATAGGCTTCTTCAAACCCGCGGTTGCGAACCGTGCGAAGTGCGGCGGACACGCCCTCAATGTTTTCGTACCCGCCCAGCAGGATAATCGTGGCGCCTGTTTCAGATTTTCGGCGCTCGATACCTCCCAGGTCATTGAACGGGCTGCTGTCAAATCGTTCCGGGTTGTTCAGGGTAACCAGGCGAACGTAGTAAGGATACACCTTTGTGTTCAGGTTGGTCGCCGTGGAGTATTCAGTCGGACGGACCACATTATCGGTGGCCAGTTTGGCTTTTTTAGCGGCAGTATTGGGCGTGGAGTACTGTGCCGGTTGCAGGCTTTCTCCGATCATGAATGCCCGCAGCGATTCGTCATCTGTTTTTTCCGTGACGATAATGGCATCCTGGTACCCTTTTGCAACCAGTTCGGCCTGCGCCTGTTCGGCTGCTGCATGGGTCGGGTAAACACCCAGGCGCACTTTGTTCATGCCATTGACCAGTTTGGTGTACAAATGGCCCAGGTCGGCTGCTTTTGTAAAATCGCCGATTTCAATAGGTCTGTCGGCTGCAAACGAGCCCAATTGTACAGAATAACGAATAGCAGACGCTGTAGGCGCACCTTTGGACACCGTGCTGTATTCCGTTGGGCGCAGGTCGGTGGTCGCACTGCCCAGCACCAGAGCCGGATCGGCGCCGTATTCCTCCGTTATGAAAGATCCCTTGAATTTCGGGTTTTTCAATACTTTTTTCAGTGCTTCCTGCGCTTCGGTTTTGTCGCTGAAAATACCCAGGCGCACTTTATTGCGGCCGGCTTCCGACTTGGCGTAGAGGTTGCCGAATTTAGACAATTCCTCGTACTTTTTCAATTTGGCTTCCGTCAGTTCGTCCGGATAAGCCGCCACTTGTACGGCGTATCCGTTAAAATCTCCTTTCGACGTCAGTTCTTCGGCTTTTTTTGATGAAATCAGCGCCGTAGAAGTTTGTGTATTGTATTCCGCAGGCCGGTCGATACCAATAATCGGTTCCAGGTTGATATCCGAGAGGCTGGTACCGGCAGCACCGGGGCGCACTTTTACGATGCTGCTTTTGTAGCCTTCTTTGGCATACAAGACATCATACGAGCCGAAAGGTGTCAGGAACAACGAATAACGGCCTGTATAATCCGTATTGGTGATGACCACCTGGCCCGTTTCCGTTTTATTGATTTCAACACTCACGCCGTCGAGCAATGCTCTGCTGCGGGCATCGCGCACAGCGCCGATGTATTCTTTCCGGGCATCGGGGGTAATGGCGATGAGCAAATTGCCTTTGCCATAGGACTCCAGCAACACCACATCATCAATAAAGCCTTCTTTTTTGATCACCACATTGCAGCGCAAAGGCCAGTTCAGGGCTGAAAAATAATACTTCCCTTCGTAGTCCGTTTGCCCGAATCCGGCATTGCAATCAGAAAAATCGAGGTCGGCATTGGGTACAGGATTGCCCGCTTTATCGGTAACCTGCAGGAATAAAGTTCCGCTACCCGAACCATAATTGGTGACCGTTGTGCTGTATTCCTGCGGGGTCAGGTTATTGGTATTGGTATTGGTTTTGTTCTGGCTGAACGGGTTAGTAGAGGTGGAATATGTAGCAGGCGCCTGTGTCGTGCTGCTATTTTTTTTCACCACCTGCCAGATGTCTTCGTGGCCGCGACCTGTAGGTCGGGTGCTGGTGACATAACCGATGTTCTGGCTGCCATCGAACACAAAGCCGTAATCGTCGCGGGAAGAGTTTACGCCGGGTCCGAGGTGGTACACATTGGTTACCGTTTCGCGGCCCAGTTCGGCGCGGAATACATCCAGTCCGCCCAGGCCTTTGTGCCAGTCAGACGAGAAGTACAGGTCTTTACCATCATAAAACGGCGTTACCTCGTTACCGGGCGTATTCAGCGGCTCGCCAATGTTGCGCGGCGTGCTCCAGGTGCTGCCGGTCCAGTTGGACACGTAAATATCCCAGCCACCGCTTCCACCCGGTTGGTTGGAAGCAAAAATGAGCGTATTGCCATCGGGCGAGAGCGCCGGGAAACCCGTGGCATAATCCGACCCGTTGAATGGGAATGCTTTGATATTCAACCAGTTGCCATCCACCACTTCTGCAACATACAGGCTCATATTGATGCCTTTTTCTGCAATTTGGCGGGTACCGTCGATGAAGTTGTTGCGGCAAAAAGCCACTTTTTTACCATCGGCAGAAAAACTGACGGGGCCTTCGTTGAAGGTGTTCTGCAAGTCGCTGCGCAGGAAAGTCGGTTTTTGCAGGGAGCCACTTTCAGCACTGCGCTGGGTCACGTACAACTGGTTATAGGCGCTGCCCGACCAGTCGCTGCCCGTTTTGGGCTGGCTTTTCCGGGCAATATCCGTCCGGGATGAACTATACACCACCCTGTTACCCAGGAAAGTTGCGCAGTAATCGGCAGATTCCGTGTTCAGCGGTTCGTTTTTGACGGTGTACAAGCCCTCTTTTCTGGAAACATCTATGGCATAGTCGCACATATTGATGTATTGCTGTGCAGCGGAAGGGTTGTTTTCGCCATACACCCGAAACCACTTTTTCGCGCCGGTATAGTCGGCGGTTTGCATCAGGGCTTTACCGTAGTTCAAAAAAGTAACGGGTTCCACATTGTATTGCTGAGCCGCCCGCTCATACCAGGGCAGGGCTTCTTCAGGTCTGTCCAGTTGAAAATAACAATCAGCGGTGCGCGACAGGGCGCGGGCATTGTTCGGGTCTTTCTGGAGTACTTGCTCGTAGGTGCGTAGGGCGAGGTTGTATGCGTACAGATCGAATTGTTTGTCAGCGCGTTGCAGATCATCTTGCACTGAACTTTGAGCAGTTAGCCAGCCGGCAGCCAACATAAAGGCCGCCAACAACCACCCGGCACGAGAAGTCGTGTTCATAGAGCAGTAATGTTTTTAAATCAAACTTTTTGGTTTCGAAAAAGCATAGCGCTTCAGTCATACTTCAGCAGTGAACATGACGAAACACCCTCATTCTGTGGCAAAAACGAATGATATTCTTCCTTATTGCCAAGGAAAGAGGATAGTGGAGAGACTATCTGTCGAGCGAGGAACACTGCAAAAGTACGGAGTGTAGCAATACCGCGCCACTTTTTTTTCAGGAAGGGTGTTTTTTGGGAAAAATGAGGGTTATTGGCAGGTTTGAGGGTTGGATAGTTGGAGGGTTTGATGGTTTGAAGTCTTCGCTTTCAGGCACTTGTACTTGCCATTGGTTCAAAACTACTTTGCGTTAAATAAAACCCAATTATCTTAAAATAAAAATCCCGAACTTTTCATAAAAGAAAAGTTCGGGATTACCCGGCAGGTTTAACATCGCAATGTCAACCAATCCGTCTTATTTCACGCCACCGGCGCGGTAAATATATTTTTCAATTTCGCGCCAATCCTGGGATTGCTGGTTGGGATAATCGCGGCGCAGGCGCTCGTACACTTTAACGGCTTCTTCTTTATTGCCCTGGTATTCGTAGAGCATGCCCAGCCTTTTCAGGTACAGAGAAGACAACACTTCGTTATCCGTTGCTTCTGAAGCCTTTTCATAGAGGTCCAGTGCTTTGGCATAATCTTTCTTTTCAGAATAGGCATCAGCCAATGCGCCATATTTCACAGCCGGAAGCAAGGTGCCTTCTGCGTCATATTTTTCCAGATATTGGATAGCGTTGTCGAATTCGCCCAGTTGCAGGTAGGAAACGCCTGCGTAGTAATTGGCAGTGTTGCCGGCAGGTGTACCGCTGTATTTATCAGCCAGTGCAACAAAACCGTCGAAACCACCGCCCGGGCCGTCGAGGGCCAGCCGGAATGAATCGCGCTCAAACATATTTTGAGCCTGCCACATAGAAGCCACGGCTTCCTGTTGTTTGGGTGCAACAATCATGGATTTATACAACCACCAGCCGACTGCTACAGCTGCTACTGCACCAAGTGCATAAAGGAGTTCTTTCTGATATTTTTCCCAAAAAGGGGCAGATACCTGCTGCACTTCCTGTACCTCTATTGTCTCAGCGGTTTGGGCGACTTTACGTTTTGCCATTGTGTTAATTCAAAATTAGATGGTTCACTTTTCAAAAATGACCGCAAAAGTAGAGAATGTTTCGTTTCCGAAAGGTGTATTTTTAAAATTTGTTCAAAATGAGGGCTTAATTGTTTTGTTGAGGTTGTTGAGAGGTTGAGTTGTTGAGGCTCAACCCCTCAACAACTCAACCTCTCAACAACCCACAGCAGCGCCTCACTTATTACTAACGTCCACGCGCAATCTGCCTGGCCGGTTCGCAATATCCCAGGCCGTATAAAAAGCCAGTTGTGCGCGTTTGGCGAGGGCCTGGTAATTGATTTTATCTGCGGTATCCGTTGGCCGATGGTAATCGGGGTGGGTTCCGCTGAAATAAAAGATGGAAGGAATGCCGCGTTCTGCAAAATTGTAATGGTCGCTGCGTTCGTAGTAGTGGTTCGGATCGTCCTTAGCGTTGTACTTATAATCCAGTTCCAGTTTGGTATAGGTACTATTGGAAAGTTCGTTGATGTAGTGCAAATCGGTGCTAAGCCGGTCGGAACCAATCACATAAATATAATGGCCAGTGCCCGGGTGGCGCTCATCGGTGCGTCCGATCATGTCGATATTCACATCGGCTACTGTTTTTTTGAGCGGGAACAGCGGGAAGTCTACATAGAATTTTGAACCCAGCAATCCCTTTTCTTCGCCGCTGACCAGCATACAAACGACGCTGCGTTTCGGTCCTACGCCTTTTGCCTTGGCCTCGGTAAAAGCGCGCGCAATTTCAATCACGCCCGAAGTCCCGGAGGCATTGTCGTCAGCCCCATAATAAATAACGGTGCTGTCAGGCGAGCCCAGGTGGTCGTAATGCGCGGTAATAAAGACGTACTCGTTTTTCAATTCGGGGTCGGTACCTTCGATAAAGCCGATCACATTGGAGCCCCTGAGTTCTTTACTTTCTTTATCGAGGCGCACTTCGATTTTGGATTTAACCTTTACGGCCTTGCTTTTTTTGCCCTCGCGGAGTTCCGCAATGGCAGCATCGGCTTTATCCGATTTGTTTCCCAGAATAATTTTGGCGAGTCCTGCAGAAATAAAAATATTGTTCAGGAACGATTCGGCAATTTTATCCTCTTCCACCCCAACTGTCCTCCAGCCATAGGTGGAAAGCAGTTTTTTATTCGATTTCAGGTTTTCTTCAAATTTCGGGTCGATAATAAATGCCATAACGGCTCCTTTTTGTTTCGCGACCTGCACTTTTCGTTTCCAGTCCATCGACCAGCCGGAGCGGCGGGGTTCACCCGAAATGACAAATTTACCATTGGCCAGTTCCGGCTCCCCTTCATAAAAGATAACTGCCTTGCCTTCCACATCCGCTTTGTCGTAATCGGTGTATGCAGGGTCATCGATGCCGTAACCGACAAACACGATTTCTTTAAAACTGATAAAGGGTTTGTCGGGGTTGTAACCCGGGTACACGTAAAAATCGGAGCGGTTTTTAAACTCCTGATCTTCCACTTTCAGACCGATATCGGTCCAGGAAGTATTGCGCAACTGGATATTCTGAAAATAGGTGTTGCGGTCGCCCACAGCGGGCAGTCCGGCGGCTTTAAATTGTTCTGCGATATAGTCCGCAGCTTTGCGCTGGCCTTCTTCTCCAGTCTCGCGGCCCTGCATTTCTTTAGATGCCAGTTTTTCCAGCAATATTTTGGCATCTTCTGCCCGGATTCCTTCCGCAAACGGCTTGGGATCGGGGAGTTCGTAATTATGCCTTGCTCTGGTTCCAATTGCCTGTACAATGGAGTCTGTGGGGCTTTGTGCCTGTACCATTGGCGCGATCAGCAGCCCGCACAATAAATAACGTAGTTTCATGATATAGTTCAGATTCAATGTTTAAAAATGGAGGAATGAGGGATGAGGGATGAGGATTGAAGCGATCCGACTTTTTTAGAGTGGTTATATCATTCCTCAATCCTCATTCCTCATCCCTGAAAAAATTCAACTGCAAGCAATCTTATCCACCCTCCGGCCATGCCTGCCACCTTCAAACTCCGTAGAAATAAAAATACGAACCATGGCTTGAGCGAGTATTTCGGGTACAAAACGAGCAGGTAACGCGATCACATTGGCATTGTTGTGCAGGCGTGCCAGTTGAGCAATTTCTTCGGTCCAGCACAAAGCGCAGCGAATGTTCTGGTGTTTATTGGCTGTGATGGCCACACCATTGCCGCTGCCACAGAGCAGCACGCCCCGGTCGGCCTGTTGTGACTCGACAGATTCCGCAACAGCATGTGCAAAATCCGGGTAGTCAACCGATTCGAGTGAGTTGGTACCAAAATCAAGCACCATATGGCCTTGCGCCTGTAGCATTGCAACGATGCCGTCTTTAAACGGAAACCCTGCATGGTCGCAGCCAATTGCTATTTTCATATTTCCTAATTATGAGGGATGAGGAATGAGGATTGAGGGATGAAATTATTTAATCGGGTGCAAAGATAGGTGTTTGCTGATTTTAGCCGGAAGCGTTTAGCCTTTGCGTGTACTTTTGGGGCTGTTTTCTACCGACATCTTAATTTTTGAGATAAATGAAAAGATTTTTTCTGCTTTTACTGCTGTTCAACTGGCTTGGAACAACCCTCACCGGTCAAACAAACCCGGATTGGCGCAGCAAAATATCTACCGAATTACTGGCTTCCTATGAGCAGGGCGAAAAAATGGATGTACTGGTTGCTTTCCGGGAACAAGCCGATTTGAGCCCTGCCCGTGCATTAAAAACCAAACTCGAAAAGGCTGAGTTTGTTTACCAGCAACTCCAGCAAACTGCAAGCCGTTCGCAAGCCCGTGCCATACAGGTACTACGAGCAAGCAATGCCCGTGCCAATAGTTATTATCTGGTGAACGCCATCGCCATTGAATCGGCCGATCCCGCACTCCTTCCGCTCCTGGCCAAAATGCCGGAAGTGCGCAGCATCAGCATCGACCCCTGGGTATATTTTCAGGAACCTGTACAGGAAACGCCGCCCATTGCCCAGCGCAACGCCGTTGAATGGGGCGTGGAAAAGATCAATGCGCCCCTGGTGTGGGCGATGGGCTACACCGGACAAGGTATTACCGTCGGTGGCGCCGACACGGGTTACGACTGGACGCACCCGGCCCTGCAAGGCAAATACCGCGGCTGGAACGCCAGTCAGGAAACTGCAAGCCACCAGTTCAACTGGCACGATGCGATTCACGAAGTAAATCCTTTGAACGACAGTACTGCTACTAACCCCTGCGGACTGAATACCACAGCGCCCTGCGACGACGGCCTGCACGGCACGCACACCATGGGCACTATGACCGGCGACGACGAATTGGGCAACCAGATCGGTGTCGCGCCGGGCGCCCGGTGGATCGGCTGCCGCAATATGGAACGCGGTTATGGCAAACCCTCCACGTACATCGAGTGCTTCCAGTGGTTTCTGGCGCCTACCAACCTGGACGGGCTGAATGCCAATCCCGGCCTGGCGCCGCATGTGATCAACAATTCCTGGTCGTGCCCAGCAATCGAGGGCTGTACCGATCTGGCTGTCAACGATTTGATACGGCAGGCAGTGATCAACCTCAAAGCCTCGGGTGTGGTGGTAGTGGTCAGCAACGGCAACCTGGGCGGCGAGGGATGCAGTTCCACTTACTCGCCGCCGGCCTATTTTGAAGAAAGTTTCAGCGTGGGTTCGACGCGTTTTGATGATACGTTGTCGGGCTTCAGCAGCCGGGGGCCCATACTGATCGATGACAGCGGTCGTATCAAACCCAATGTTTCCGCCCCGGGTTCTTTTGTGCGCTCCTGTATTCCCGGCGCCGGTTACCAATATTTAAACGGTACCAGCATGGCCGGACCGCATGTAGTAGGACTGGTAGCGCTGATTCTATCCGCGCGACCCGACCTAGCCGGCAATGTGGAACTGATCGAACACATTGTAGAACAAAGTGCCGTGTATAAAATTGACCCCGATAACTGTGGAATAGACGGTACGCAACGCCCCAACAACGCCTATGGCTGGGGCCGCGTGGATGCTTTACAGGCACTAAACATGATCCTGGAAGAGGTTTCACCAACACAGGAACCTACGGTTTTGACTGCTTCGGTATCACCCAATCCAACAAGCGGAAAGGTGCTTTTTGACCTGCAAAACATTACCGGCGCCACATCCCTGACGATATTCAGCACCGATGGCAAACTGGTTTACCACAAGGACTGGGCCATTCAAAACCGCGACTGGCTGCTCGTTTCCCTGGAAAACGAACAAGCCGGCATTTTTTTCTGGCAGGTAAAAACGGCAAAGGGAATGGTTTCGGGGAAAGTGGTTAAAGAGTAGTGTTTTTTAAGTGTTTTGGTGTTTTAGTGTTTTGGTGTTTTAGGCTGTAAACCCCTGGAGTATTAACCAACCCCAAGCGAAACGGTCTAAAACACCAAAACACTAAAACACCAAAACACTTAAAAAAACCTCACTTCATCCCCTCCTGCTGTATCACAAACGCCTGCGGAAAGGCGCCGCTTTCGCGCAACAAACGCACGACCGATTCGGCTTTCTCCAGATCGCTGAAATCGCCGAGCATAATACGCTGCATCCCTTGTTCGGGCAGTGGAAGTGCCATCAAGGTACCAATGGAATGCAGGGCGCCATAGCGAACATTATCCGGCTCAAAATCAGGTTGAATTTCCAGGTGCACCCTGAAAACCATAGGGTCGGCAGCCATATCCAGGCTATCCGGGCCGCCGCGCTCGGGGGTTGAATACACGGTTTGTGCCGTCGTATTGCCCGGCACATATTCAAAAATATCTTCGTCGAGCGTACCCTGTTTGCGGCCTTCCACGCTGCGGTTGGAAACAAAGAAGCCGCCGCCTTTTTTATCGTTCCTTATTTTTGAGAAAAACAGGTCGTCTGCCGGCGAATTGAGCGGCCAGCCCGGGTTTTCAGGTTTGGTCCATTTGCCGGCATTGCGGCTGGTTTTGAAAATATCGAGGCCACCCAGCGAAATGTGGCCATTGCTGCTGAACCACAGGGTTTGGGTGCCGGGTTCGTAAAACGGACTGATTTCATCGCCGCCGGTATTGATCATTTCACCCAGGTTTTGCGGGAAAGAGAAATCAAACTCGTTGGAATCCAGCGGCCGGGCGCAAACGTACAGATCCAGTCCGCCCAGGCCTCCTTCGCGGTCGCTGGCAAAGAGCAGCAATTCGCGGCCTTGCTCCTCCGCTACGCAGGGGTGCATACTGGTATGATCGGCCATATTGATATAACTCCGCAGGCGCTCCGGTTCGCTCCAGCGGACGCCATCAAAACGGACACCGAAAATAGCGCAACGGGTGCGCAGACCGTTACCGGCCCGTTCGTACAAAGGCGCTTCATTGCATTGGGTGCAGTAGAACCGCTTCCCGTCGGAGGAAAACACGCCGTTGCCGAATCGGCTGGTCACCGATTCGGGCAGCCCGCGCGCGGAGTCGGCTTGTTGCCAGTCGACCCCTTCGCGCATCGAACGCAGGAGGGAAACTTTTTTCCCGACATAACCCGAATAATACAACAGATCGGATGACCAGGCCAGTGGCGCAAAGTCATTCGACGGGGTATTGATGCCATCCGGTAATACCTTGACACTGCCTGTGGTTGTTTTGGCTGCTGCCATTTGCATCGCCAGTTCACAGCCTTTGATGTCATTTTGCACCACAGCGATCACCTGCGCCTTGCGGGAGCCCCGGTAGCGGCGGGCAAAGTTTTTGAAAGCCTCGATGGCCAAAACGTACTGCTCGGTTTGTTTCAGCGAGCGGGCGTATCGCAGTCCGGCCAGTTCGTATTTCTTAAATTCGTCTTTTACCAGTTCGTAGCACTCGACGGCTTTCACATAATTCCGCATGCGGTAATAGCATTCGGCGGCTTTGTACATGGTTTCGGGCTTGTTGTCTTTCAGGCGGGCGGCTTTTTCGTACTGGTCGCCGGCCTCCGCGAAATTTCCTTTTTGAAAAGACTCGTTGGCGCTTTTTAAAAGTGAGGAATAGGTTTGAGCGGTAGCGGCAGTTGGAATGCCGAAGGCAAAAAATGCGCTCCAGGCGCAGATCAGGAGTAATTTATTATAATACATACTATCGGTTGATGTTGGCGGTTAGGCCAACGGATTAATGACTGTAAGTTGGGTTGAAGGGTTGAATGTTGTTGAGAATGTTGAGGGTTGAGCGGTTGAGGGTGGTAACTCAGGCTTTGAATTACCACCCTCAACAATCTCAACCCCTCACCCTCTCAACTATCTCAACAACCCCTCCACTACCCTCGGGTAGTGTTCGTGTTCCAGTGCCAGCACTTTCCGGGCAATTGTTTCGGGGGTATCAGTTTCC
>JADLCC010000332.1 GCA_020847425.1 Saprospiraceae bacterium | reverse complement strand
GTTTGTTTGACGGGTATATGTTTCCAAAACGGAGGCAATACTCACCGGCACATTGGGGATTACAGCGCCCGTTTGCGCATCGAGTACGGTGCCGACAATCGAATAAGCCGTCACAGGGTCGAGTATTACCTGTAAATCGGTTACCGCACCCGGCGCCAGTTCCACTGCTATTGTTTGTGGAATAAAACCGTCTTTGCTGATGGTTACGGTGAAATTTCCGGGCGTAGGTTGTCCGGTTTTAAAGGAGCCGTCGTTTTTAGTTTCCGTAAATGCCAGCGGATCATCGCTGTTGATGGTCACCGTGACGCCGATCAGTGCCTGATCGGTACAGGAACTCTTCACACTGCCCTCCAGGTAACATGCCCGTACGTATGTTGGGGTGAGGACAAACAGTTTTCCGGTAGGATTATCAACAATGTTGGGAATGTTGCTGGCAATAACAGCCCCGGATGGAAAATACGGATAAACGCCCCAGCAGCCATCGAATTGGCCTTCGCCCAGGTACGTATCATAACGGCCCACCTGAATCAGGTTGGACGGCCGGTGCGCATCTACGATAGTTACTCCGTCGACATAGTAGGACGTGATCGCCCAGTCATTCAGAATATGCGTATTGTGACCAATGGCGCTGTTCCCATCTACTGTCGTGGCAATCCGGTCGGTTTCCTGAATATCCGTCGGGTCCGAAATATCATAAGCCGTTACAAAAGACGGAAATTTTTCGTCAGTCGTGAGGATGTGCTTGCGGTCGCTCAGCAGCCAGGAATTGTGGGTAAAGCGGGCGGGCGTCTCCACAGTGCCCAGCAATTCCGGGTTGCTTTTGTCCTGCATGTCTACAATGGAAAGGATACCGTCGTTGATATGGCAGGCATAAAGGGTGTCGTTGTCCACAAATCCGTCGTGCACGTAATTGAGCTGGTCAAATTTGCCTGCAAAGGTTGGATTGTACGGGTCTGTATTCAAGTCAAATACTTTAGCGCCTCCACCAAACAAATCGCCGCCATAGGCATACAAAAAGCCTTTTGTGGTATCGATATGCAGTGCATGTATTTTATCCAGTTGCCCTTCAATCAAGCCGTCGCCAGTATAAAAATGGCTGTCGAGCGTAGTGTCCGGCAATGCGCTCAGGTCGACGATTTGTAAGCCCTGGCCGCCTTCGGAGGTGATATAGGCATAATGGCTATAGGTTTTGATCTCTTTCCAGAGGTTATTAGGGCCGGGTATTTGAATGAGCAGTACCGGAAGACTGGGATTTGTAATTTCCACAATTGCCAGGCCCTGTGAGGCGCCCACCAATGCATATTCGCGTCCATCCTGGGCATAACCGCACACGTTGGCGAGAGTTTGTCCCGGGAAATCGAGCGTCGAGCGCAATTGAAGGTTGTAATTTTGAGCCAATATCTGACTAGCCGACAACAGGAGTACCGGCAAAAAAGCACAAAAGAGTAGTTTTTTCATGAAAACTTTAAAAAGTGAATTAGGTAACTTTAACTGTGCATGGATGCATGCAGCAAGAGGCAAAAAAACAGGCAGTTATAACTGCGTTTATCAGGAACGTATTGGAACTATTGTAACAGTCAGGCGGCTAATACACGACAAATCGCCTTTTTCGTCTCTTATTTCGATCTGCCAGACATGCACCTGGCGACCTACCCGCACCGGGCGGCAGGTCCCCGTCACGGCACCACCTTCCCTGACGCTTTTCAAATGGTTGGCATTGATTTCCAGCCCTACAGCCGTCCACGCACTCAAATCCTCGATACACAACGTACTGGCTACACTGCCCAGGGTTTCTGCCAGCGCTACACTTGCCCCGCCGTGCAGGATACGAAATGGCTGAACGGTGCTGGCATTGACCGGCATGGTGGCTGAAACATAATCATTGCCGAGTTCGGTGAACTGTATGCCCAGCGCACTGCCCAGGGTGTTGTGGTTCATCGCGTTTAAGCCTTCCAGGGTTGCGGGTTGTTTCCAGATTGAAGCCATGGTAGTTTATGGTTTATGTGTTTATGGTTTATGAGCTGCTCTAAAAAGGAAATTCCATTTTGGGTGGTTACGATAAACTATAAACCCTCATAAACCCATTTCTAATTCCCTTTCACAAAAGTTGCCCTTGCCGTTTTTCCTCCTCCCGTAGCCGTCAGGAGATACAATCCGGCCGGCAGGTTTTTTACAGAAAAAGAGGCTTGCCGGTTGTCATAATGCACCTGCGGAACCAGGTACTCCTGTCCGTTAGAAGCAATAATCCGGAAAATTGTTTTGTCGCCCGGACCGTTTTCCGGCAATTGTACACTTACCATATCGACGACGGGGTTGGGAAACACCTGCAATTGCAGCACATCTGCCGGTTCAACCGTAGCCGAAACCGGCGCAAATCCGGCGAACACCACCGTATTGTTTCCGGCATTTGGAACAGCCAGCGTATCCGTTTGCAGGTTATAAAAAATATCTGCCGGCTGGCTCATGCCGCTCAACACTTGCTGCGGCGAACCGGAAAAGTCCGAATTGATGCGATGTACCGCATTGGCGCCCCAGGAAGCCACGTACCAGCGTCCCGATCCATCCCGGGCAATGCCATCGATATTGGACAACGTAGTCGTTTTCAGGATTGAAACGCTGCTGTCGGCGAGTGCGATGCCCAGGATTTTGGCATTCGATCCCCAGCATACACACACCAGTCTGTTTTGACTTTGATCGTACAGGATACCATTCGGCGTATTGGTCGTCTGCGGCACAAAAACGTTCCAGGAGGTATTAGCAGGATTTACCTTGTATATTTTTTTGCCGGAAAAATCGGTTGCGTACAGCATTCCGCTGCTGTCGTGTGTGATGCCGTTCAAAAAACTGGCAGTTGTCGTGACACTAAAAACCGGAGATCCATCGGACAACAGGAAGCCCTTGATCTTATTGCCATCGCAGGCATAAATACGGTCGCCCAACACTTCGATACCATAAGGACCCGAACTGAATCCGGATACAAACTCCTGCAATACGCCTTGTGGCGTGCGGCGCAGTATTTTTTTACTACCCGTATTGGCGATATACCAATTGCCGGAAACGGTGTCGCAATCGACGCTTTCGGGGCCATTGTAGTTTTGAGCAATGGCTGCCAGCGGCGCCAGGAAGAGGGCAAAAAGCAGTAGTTTTTTCATCATAAACAGTTCAGCAATGCACCACAGCGCTTGAGCATTCAAATGCCGGGTCCAAAAATTAGCCGGCGAAAGTAAAACAGTTCAAACAAACCGCTCAACCGAAATCTTGGTTTCGCTGCTGAATAGCGAAACCGCGTTTGCAGGAAATGACCAAAATCACCGGCACCAGGGTTCAGATTTAAAAATTGCATTGTACGTT
>JADLCC010000331.1 GCA_020847425.1 Saprospiraceae bacterium | reverse complement strand
TAAAAAAGTAAAGTTGGCTGTTCTGGTTGCTGAATTGCATACCTACACCGATGCGGCCGTTCAGCCAGCCACTGCTGCGGTAATCCCACCAGGGGAAATTACTGCGGTCTTGCGCTGACAGGGAGGCGATCATAAACAGGAATAAGCAAAAGACAACATTGCTTCGGTTCCGCATGACTATTGTTTTTCGTTAAAAAAAGGCTTATTCCTATCAATGCCTTGAATTGGGGAAACGTAATCAATTACAATCGTTTTTTTTTTACTAAGCCGCTTTTTTCAACTATTTGCTCTGCGGATTTTTACTTTTGCATCGGTTCCGGAATGGAATAATAATGAGGAATGAGGCATGAGGAATGATTATAGCCACTCCATAAAGGAAATACTCACTTATTGAGACGCTTAATCATTCCTCATGCCTCATTCCTCATCATTATTCCATTAAAAGCACCCCTCACATCAAAAAATATCAGCAGCATATGAAACTCAATTTTAAAGACAAAGAAGCCCTTATTCGTGTCGATTTTAATGTCCCTTTGGACAAAGAATACAAGATCACGGATGACACGCGTATCCGGGAAGCGCTTCCAACCATTCAACATATTCTGGCGCAGGGCGGATCGGTTATCCTGATGTCGCACCTCGGTCGTCCTTTGGAGAAACTCAATGCCGACGGCAGCATCAACAAGCAAAAA
This sequence comes from Saprospiraceae bacterium, assembly GCA_020847425.1. Lineage (GTDB taxonomy): Bacteria > Bacteroidota > Bacteroidia > Chitinophagales > Saprospiraceae > M3007. The sequence goes on along the minus strand of JADLCC010000331.1, from coordinate 7,105 downwards.
TTTACCTTGCAGCACCTGGTCAAACACCTCAAAAAGAAGCTGAAAACGAAGGTGCATTTTGCCGATGACTGCGTCGGAAAATCTGCGGTAAAAAAAGCCGCAGCGCTCAAGCCCGGCGAAGTGCTGCTGCTGGAAAACACCCGTTTTTACCCGGAAGAAGAAAAAGGAGACCTCGCTTTTGCCAAAAAACTGGCTGCATTGGGCGATATTTATGTGAATGACGCTTTTGGCACTGCCCACCGCGCACACGCCAGCACAACCATTGTTGCACAGTTTTTTGATAAAGACCACAAGACTTTCGGCTTCCTGATGGAGCGCGAAATTGAAAATGCCACCCGCGCCATGCACAATCCGGCACGGCCGGTTACCTGCGTGACCGGCGGCTCCAAGGTGAGCGATAAAATCATGCTGCTGGAAAAATTCCTCGACTACGCTGACAATATCATCATCGGCGGCGCTATGGCATACACCTTCTTTTTGGCGAAAAAAGGCGCTGTCGGCAATTCGCTGGTGGAGGTCGATAAACTGGCAACAGCCCGCGATTTTTTGAAAAAAGCCAAAACGGCCGGCGTAAAAGTGCTGCTGCCAAAAGATTCTATCTGTGCGGATAAATTCGCTGCCGATGCGGCTACCCAGATAGCGCCCAGCAACCAGATTCCAGACGGCTGGATGGGGCTCGATATCGGCCCTGCCGCCGCTCGCCAGTTTGCCGGCGTCATCCGCAAAAGCATGACTGTCATCTGGAACGGCCCGATGGGCGTGTTTGAAATGCCCGCTTTTGCCGAAGGCACTAAAATTGTCGCCAAAGCCTGCGCTTCCGCCACCAAAAAAGGCGCTTTCACCATGGTCGGTGGCGGCGATTCCGTAGCGGCTGTAAACCAACTCAAGTTGGCTAAAAAGGTCAGTTTCGTCAGTACCGGCGGCGGCGCCATGCTGGAGTTTTTGGAAGGGAAGGAACTTCCGGGGATAAAAGCAATTCGTGAGTTGTGAGTCGTGAATCGTGAGTGGCATTCCGTTAGAAGATAGTTGAGATCATTCTATTAATGGAATGCCACTCACGACTCACGATTCACGACTCACATTTTCACTACCAAACTCCCCATCCAATATCGCCCCGCCTGCGGAAAAAATCCCGCCTGGTGGTACACGCCATTGCCTTCTGAACGGGTGTAGGGGTCATCTCTAAGCGGGTCGTAAGTGGCTGAAACGAACCGGTAGGTCCAGCCATTGGCCACATATTTTTTATTGAACAAGTTGTTGACGGCGAAGATCAGGCTGACGCGTTTTCCAACCAGATTTTCCAGATCGTAATTGAAGCGAAGGTCAGAGAAGGAATACTTAGGCAGGATGGTATTTTCATTGGAAGTGTTGTCCAGATATTGTTTGCCAACCTTTTTGCGGGAATAGGTTACGGACAAATGGTGGGTGGTTTTGTTGATCAAGTGGCATGTTGCTTCGATGCGACGGATCATATTCGGCGAAAAAGCAAGGTCGGTTCCCGAGTATTCAATCCGTTCCTGCGCACCGGCATCCCAGTTATCCCGATACTCTACAAATCGTTTTATCTTATTCCGGCTGAATGAGGTATTGCCACTCAGGTCAAATAATTTTCCAATGCGGATAGAACCTTCCAGTTCAAGCCCAGCACGGTAACTATCCGGCACGTTGGTCCTGATGTAAGCGCCCACATCGTTCAGCCGACCGTCCAATACCAATTGATCCCGGTATCCCATATAATACAGATTGGCTGCAACTTTCCAGAAAGCGCCCGCTTTACGCAGACTTGCTTCCAGGTCCAGCATGTTTTCCGATCGGGGTCTGCTATCCGGGGAGGATTGTGTGTAATCATCACGATTGGGCTCCCGGTTGGCAATGCCCGCAAAGCCTGAAAGCGCCCATTTGTTTGAAAATGAATAAGTTGCACCAATTTTAGGGTTAAAAAAAGTGAGTCCTGCCTGCTGGGTTACATTGTCCAGGTTGTTGTCGAATCCCAGAAAGCGATAATCCACCCGGCGTATTTGCAGGTCGACAAAAGTGGTCAGTGAGCGCACCGGACTACTTTCCCATTTCAGAAAAATATTGGCGTCGCGTTTGCTTGCATCGTTGTCGTAATAGACAAAATCCTTTTGGACGCCTGGCGCGTTTTGGGTCCAGATCAATTCGCCATAATGCCTGCCATCGTACTGACTGAGTGCTCCACCGAGTAAAAAAACGGATTTCAGGGCGAACTTCGGTTGCCATTGCAGCGCGAAAGTACCGCCGTAAAAATGGTTGTCCAGCCAGCGCCGCCGTACCAGATCAGTCGCGTCGATAGTACTATCGCCGGGACTCGCCCAATCCAGTAGCCCGTAATCACCGGCCGATTCAGCGGCTTTATACTGCTCGTAATAACCGAATCCGCGGGTATAATGGCCGTTCAGTTGCAGGCTCCATTTGCCGCTGATCACATATTTATAATGCAGCAAAAAGTGCCTTTGGGTGTAATCATCCACTTCGTCGGGGTAAGGGCTGTCGGGCCGTTCGCTACCTGCCGGGTTAAATGTGCGCAAAGAATCCAGGTACTGAGCCGGCAAACCATACCAGGCCTGATAGGTGCGTTCATGCCCCGATAACACGTGTGCCTGGAGTGATTGACGGTCGTCGATATAGGTGCCGCTCAAATGAAATGAATTCAGGTCTGAGCCGGCCCGGTCGATGTATCCATCGGATTGAATGGTGGAAATACGGCCTGTAAAAGCCACTTTTCCACCTATGAGCCCTGTGCCGAGATAAGCCGAGTGTTTGCGGGTAGCAAACGAACCGAAGGTATTGCTGACAACCGCGAAAGGCTCCGAATCAACTTTTGAAAGATCCAGATTGACGGTAGCACCGAATGCGCCGGCGCCGTTGGAACTGGCGCCAACGCCCCGCTGCACCTGAATTTCGGCAGCCGAAGCCGCGAGATCAGGCAAGTTTACCCAAAAAACGCCCTGGCTTTCGGCGTCATTAAATGGTACGCCGTTGATCGTTACATTTACCCGGGTCGGGTCGCTGCCACGGATGCGGAGGCCAGTGTAGCCAACTCCTGCACCGGCATCAGAATTTTCCACGAGTGAAGGCACGCCGCTCAACAGCATGGGCACATCCTGCGCCTGGTACATCTTCCCAAGTTGCTCGGCAGAAAAGTTGTTGTGTGGTGCGGGATGATTGCTGCCGGCGCGTGTCGACTGAATCAGCACCGTTTTAAGGGCAATCGTATCCGGAAGATTTTGTTGGGAAAATAGTGGAATGGAAAGCAGCAACGCTGCCAACAGCGACACAATCCGCCACCGGATTGTTTGTAAAACCTGTTTGTAAACCATTGAAAATTAACATATTGAGTGAAACATCCACTTTCGAAGGGGCTTCGAAAGTGTAGTGATGCCACTACCCGCTTCATTCCTTACCCGGAATTACCCGGTCAAGTTCGATGGGTGTAATCTCAGCCGGACAGACCGGCACCCCAATGAGTGATGTTGTTGGTTCTGGAATGTTGTATAAAACCTGAACCTTCGTGTAACAGAATTACTGCAAAGGTCTCAAAAGTTTTGATATTTCAGACACTGCCGCCAGTAATCGTTCGTTATGATGGCCTTGAAGCACCAGATGCGGCAATTGCCTTTCGCGCAACAGATCTTTGTACAAATCGAACAATTGCCAGCGCTCTTCGGGGTGTTCGCGCAACGGATCGGGCTGCCAGGGGAAATCGGGGCTGCACAGCAGATATAAGGTATTTCCTGCCAATTCCCAGTCGCCCGGTTGGGGCAAAACGGATGGCGTGTTGTATCCATATTTTTCCCAGATACGCAGGACCGTCCAGTCCGTATCACAGACAAGCGCAGGAAGGGTAGGGGAATCGGGTTTTGTAAAAACAGATCTTGTTTGTTCGAGGTACCAGTTTTCCCAGATGTGCTGGCCGGCGTAGATGGTTATTAAATCCTCCTGCATATAAGGCCTGCCCAGATGTGCCACATAGTAGCGGGCAAATTCGGGAACCCAAGGCACCCGAAAATAGTTGGCCAATGCTTCCGCCAATACCGTTTTGCCCGATGATTCCGGCCCGGTCACAACGATTTTTAAAATGTCTTGTTCCACTTCTTTTTTGCTAGTAACATCGTTACTAAAACCGGTATTTTTGCAACTGATTGCTTTTGACCATGCATTTTATAGAACCATATTTCGGCTGGCGCGACCTGTATACTGCTGAAGAGGATGAAAATTCCCCTTTTTTCGGCAGACTTTACCCTGAATTTGAATTCACGCACCAGCTGTATAACTTTTACCTGCACCCGCAATGGGATGCTTTCGGATCTTCCACGCTGTATGGCAAAATACTTTTTGCCGATTACGCGGATGGATATGCCCTGATTGAACTCATTGGAGAATGGAACGATACCCTGCACAATGACATCATGTTTTTGAAACGCAATGTCATCGATCCTTTGTACGATAAAGGCATCACAAAATTCGTGCTTTTCTGCGAAAATGTGCTCAATTTTCATGCTTCACCCGACGACGACTATTATGCCGAATGGGCGGAAGAGGTGAATGAAGAAGGTGGCTGGGTCGCTATGCTGAACACCCGCCAGCATGTGGAAGAGGAAATGCACGATGCCCGCCTGCAGCACTATGTGCATTTCGGCGAAGACTACAATGACATCCACTGGCAAACACAAAAGCCGCCGATCGTTTTCCACATTATTGATGCGCTGGTGAGTGGCCGGGTTCGACGGGTGGAGGGGTAGGTTTCAAAAAGGCAAAGGACAAAGAGCAAAAGGCAAAAATTTCATGTTGCCTCCAACATGAGTCATCCCGAATTTTTGCCTGAAAATGACCTCGGAGAGGTCAAATGTTTGTAGAAATTACGATGTAAAGGTGTTTGCCGACCTCGGAGAGGTCGAACATGGTCACAAGGATTCCAAAATTTTAGCGAACGTTCGACCTCTCCGAGGTCGTTTCATTTGTGGAATCAATTGATCTACAAACCTTTGACTTCTCCGAAGTCATTTTTGCCAATCTTCAAAAATTCGGGATGACTCATGTTTTGCCCCCTTAACGTTCACCATCACCCTTTCTTTTTCTTTTTCCCTTTCACTAATTTCATCTCATTGAGCAAATACCCTGCGCCGCCAAGTTTGTCGATAACAAACAGGACGTAACGCGCATCCACCATGATGTTGCGACAGATAGCCGGATCGTAGTTCAAATCGCTCATGGTGCCTTCCCAGACCCGGTCAAAATTCAGTCCGATCAAATTGCCTCGCGCATCGAGTGCCGGACTGCCGGAATTGCCGCCGGTGGTATGGTTGGTGCCGATAAAAGCCACGGGTAATCGGCCATCGGCGGTAGCGTATTGACCGTAATCCTTTGTTTTCCAAAGACTTATCAATTTTTCAGGCAGGTTGAATTCGTAGTCGCCCGGCACATATTTTTCCATTACACCGTCCAGGTCGGTCTGGAATTCATACCGCACGGCATCTCTGGGTGAAAAACTGCGCACCTTTCCATAGGTCAGGCGCAGGGTACTGTTCGCGTCGGGGAAAAAACGTTTGTCTTTAAAAACCACCATTTGTGCAGCCATATATTCCCTTTGCAGCAGGTTGATTTGCGGCTGCAATTCCTGCAATTTGGGCTGAATATTGGCAACGTAATATTGCTGCAACTGACTCCAAAGTTTGAATGCAGGGTCGTTTTTGAGGGTTCCCACGATCTCTGCCGGTTTTTGGGCGAGCAGGGCATTCATTTTTTCTTTGCTTGCCAGGGTGCTGTTTTTAAAAATATCTTCGGCTAAAGCCGTGAAACCGCCCTTTTCTTTGGCCATTGCCTGCACATCTGCCGCACCCCATTCGCTGCGTACATTTTGCGCGTACATTTCGAGCATGGCAGCCAGGACGACCATATCTACTTCCGGGCGGTAATCTTTGTAAAAGCCCTCCAGTCCTGAAGTGGCATCTTTTTGTTTATTGACAAAGAAAGACTCGCCGTTTTTCTGGTACGATTCAATCCAGCTGTTAAGGCTTGCTGCAAGCCCCAGGATTTCGTTGTTCCGGACGATCGTTTCCAGGTAAAAGTCGCGCGCAAAAGCGTAAGGTTCAATATCCTGGTGCAACTGGCGCAAGCGCGGCAGCAGGTTGCCGAAGCGGTATTTCCAGTCGGTATTTTGCTCCAGACGCGCTGTGAATTCAGTCTCATAAGCGCGTTTTTTATCCAAAGCCTTGTAGGTTTTTAACCCCTGCATTTCACCCAGCCATTTTTTCCAGGAATTGGAAATGGAGGAGTATCGGGCCACATAGGCGATTTTTACAGCAGGATCTTTGCGCATAAAACCGTCCATAATTTTGAGTGCGCGTTCGCGGATGCTCACTTTTGCCGGATCCAGCACTTCACCAATCTGCCGTACAGCAGCCTCCGTCAGGTATTCAGCCGTTGCGCCCGGGAAGCCATACACCATCGTAAAATCGCCTTCTTCAGCGCCGTCCAGCGAGATGGGCAGGAATTGAATGGGATGGTACGGTACATTATCTGCCGCGTATTCCGCAGGGTTGCCGTCTTTGTCGACATAAATGCGAAAAACGGAAAAGTCGCCGGCATGCCTTGGCCAGACCCAGTTGTCGGTATCCACGCCGAATTTACCTATGCTACTGGGCGGAGCGCCGACAAAACGGACGTCTTTATAGGTACGGGTAAGGAAAAGATAGTACTGGTTGCCGCTGTAAAAAGGTTTGATCAGGATCTCTTCCGACTTGCCTTTTTTGGTATTGACCTTTATCTGTGCCAGGTTTTTATCGATCTGCGACTGACGGTCGCGTTCAGCCATGCCATCCGAAACACCTTGCAATGCCAGCAGGGTAACATCTTCCATTTTGCTGATGAACACAGCGGTCACTCCTTTTGCGGGCAGTTCTTCTGCGCGGCTTTTTGCCCAGTATCCGTTTTCGATGTAGTTGTTTTCCAGGCTGGATAATTGCTGAATGGCATCAAACCCGCAGTGGTGGTTGGTGAGCAGCAGCCCTTCGGCAGAAATCATTTCACCGGTACAGCCGCCATCAAACTGGCAAATGGCATCTTTGATACTCGGTTGAAAATT
>JADLCC010000330.1 GCA_020847425.1 Saprospiraceae bacterium | reverse complement strand
TACGCAGCAAACAACTATAACACTGGCCAATCTGGGCGATAAACAAAATCGCTTTCTGGAGTGTATTCCCGGTGGTCATTGCTTTTTTGGCGTTCAGTATGACAGCGTCGTTCAGGTGTGGCGTACCAATGGCTCACCTTCAGGTACGATGCCACTGGGCTTTTTTGATATGCAACAGTCTTTTTCACGGTATGCCGCCTGGAAAAACAAAATGCTTATCATGGACGATTTTGACTTTGATAATCCTAAACCAGTCATCATTTCAAACGGCACAACGGCCGGCACCTATTACCTCGACAGTACCTTACTGGCGCTTACCGGCATGACAAAAATTTATTGCTGTAACGCCACACCAGACAAACTGATTTTCAGTGGCCGTTGGACGAACCCTAACGGAACCCACAACGGCCGCGCTTATATCAGCGATGGTACGCCGGAAGGCACCAAAATGCTGGATGCTTTTGGCTATTTTCGGACCGTAGTCAAGATGGATTCGCTGTATTTTTTGCGGTCTGTCAACGATATGTATGTGTATGACGCCGTGGCTGATACGACCATCCTGCTCATAAACAATGGTTGCAACGGATTCGGACAAGTCATCACACACAACAACAAAGCCTATATACCTGGCGATGAAGGGCAGATTTATGAAAGCGATGGTACAGTAGCCGGGACGCATATCATTTCAACCCAAGGCGCCGGATTGAACAATTACAGCGTTTATCTATGGGTATTTGATCACTACCTGTACTATAATTTTCGCGACAGCGAACACGGCATCGGCCTTAACCGAATCAACCTGAATACCGGTGTTGAAAGCCTCGTGGTTAAAGTTATGGATTATTCCGGCGCGATCATGATACCGCTCATGGAAAAAGTCGGAAACCGCTTGATTTTCCCGAAATGGACATCTCTCCAGGGACTTGAAATGTGGGGTAGTAACGGGCCATTGACGGAAATTGCATCACCGGAAGTAAAGCCGCTATCTATTTCGCCTAATCCGGTCGCAGACCGCCTGCATATTCTGGAATCTGAACGCATCGGCGAGGCTCATTTTCAAATCGTGGACAATATTGGAAAGGTGGTTAAAACAGGCGTTTTACAACCCGAAAACGACCTGATGGTGCAAGACCTGACGCCGGGTGTTTATTTTTTACAATTGATTAGTCGTCGCGATAAACATGTTTCCCTGGCGAAATTCGTAAAGATTTGACAAGCTCGTAACACAACACCGCAACGGGTACTGCTTTTGCCCGTTTTGCACAAACAGTACCTGTTGAAACAAGGCTATCCCATAAAAATAAATCTCCCCTTTGTCGGCTCTTGAGCAAAATCAAACTTCGTAAATTGGGTGTTTGGCGCATAAATTGCGAATAGATTATGCTATCAACACCCAATTTTTATGATGAATCGTTTTTTACTCCTGTTCGCTTCCGCCTTTATCCTGCCTTTTTTTCGCGCTGACGCGCAATGTTTACCGAAAATCAGTTGCGATACGTTGCAGCCTTTTTGCGATGTGTCCGATAATGACGCGGCCTTTTGGAATGCTGCGCCTTGCTGGTCGCAACTTTTTCAATCCCATGATTTGCCGGAAGGCGCTGTGCCTTTGCGTTTTGCTGCGTACGATACCTGCGGCACAGCCACGGTTGGTTTTACCCTTTATCTCGACCTAAATGGCGATGGCTTTCAGGAAACGGCTGTACAGCACAGCAACCTGCTGACCGGAGGCCGGCTGATGTTCAACAATGTCACTCAGCCTGGCATGATTAGCGGCGATACGATATTGTTCGATGCCCGGCCTGTTTCCGATGACTTGCGTTTTCATTTTGCCCTGAAAACCGAACACGCGGGCGATAGCCTTTTCGCGAGTGTCGTCTGGGAAAATGCAGATACCACTGTGGCGGTGCAATTTCCTTTCAATCAGCACCGCATAGTCTGGTGGACGGAGCAAGACAACGAGCGCGATTCCTGCATTCAGGATTTGAAAATTCGCGATTGTGAGCCGCCGGTGGTGAGTTGTATTACAGAAGTGCCTACCGTCTATCTGCCACTGACTTGTATGCAGACTGTTTGGCCTGCTGACTTAATTGCGTTTTCTTTGGATAATTATACACCGGGGACACCAAAACTTGGCCTTCGATTATCGGGTCAGGGCACTGGTTTCCCGATTGATCCAGTGACGGACAATCCTCAAACGACCGTAACATTTACCGGATGCGATCAGGAAACTAATTTTGTTGAGGTCTGGGCTATGGATTTGAGCGGCAATGTATCCATGTGTGAAACCAATATCCTTGTCGTAGACAATTCCGGCACTTGTGAATGCTTCGATTACCTTATCGAAGGAAGTACTTGTGTTTCTTTTTTACCCCAAGGCGACTGCGTGGAATATGCTGAAGTAACGGCCGAGGCTACCTATCAGAATAGCGATACTTTGAACCTGACAAATGTCTCCAATACCAGCAGCCCTTTTACATTCCTGCTTCCAATCGGCCCGCCCGCCAAGGTCGTCATAACGCCATATCACAACGAAGACCCTTTGAACGGCGTCAGCACCTACGATGCAGTATTGATGCAGAAGCACATCCTGAATATCGAGCCGTTAAACAGTCCGTACAAAATGATTGCTGCCGACATCAACCGGAGCGGTGCGATTACCACGTTCGATATTGTTTTGATGCGCAGGGTGCTGTTGGGAATAGACCAAAATTTTTACAACAATACCTCCTGGCGTTTCGTGCCCAGAGCGCATGTGTTCCCGACGGCTAATCCTTTCGATCCACCGGCTTTCCCTGAAACTATTACTTTGTACAACG
>JADLCC010000329.1 GCA_020847425.1 Saprospiraceae bacterium | reverse complement strand
GACTCGTAGTCGGAAGTGTGCAGCAGTACTTTTGCCTCTTGCATTCGGGCCAGCACCGCAGGGCGCGGCAGACTACCGGCAAAATGTACGGTTTCCGACAAGCCCAACTGCCGGGCCTTTTTTTCAAGTTGCCCGCGCAGCACGCCATCTCCGATCAGTTCGGCGCGGAGGCCCGGCTTCTCTTTTTTGGCCCATGCAATGGTGTGGAGCCATTTTTCCCAGTTTTTCACCGGAATAAGCGAGCCGACGCCCAGTACGTCGAGCGGGCGTTCTGTCGGTATCGTTTCGGGTATTTCCGAAGTATCCACCCCCCAGGGGATGAGATGGGCAGCCTGAAGCCCGGTGTTTTGTTTAAAGATTTCGGCGTGAAAAGGAGACAGGGTTACCAGCCTTCCGGCATCGCCGGGCTGTAGGCGGCGCAGGTAGCGGTTGCCGGCGCGTGCATCCTGCCCCATCAGGGTGTTCCAATGCGGGATTTGCCATTTTTTTGCCAGGCGTTCTCCGATGACCCAGGCCGGCCCTAACCAGAAACTGTGTATGATATCCACTTTTTGGCTCTGAATAATGGCTTCTGCGTATCGAAACACACGCGACCAGGTACGCCAGCGCAGCCAGCGCCGGTTTTGCCCGTTGGCCGAAACAACGGGTATGCCGTGCCATGGCTGCGTATCGTCGCGGAAAGGATATTCAAACGCAACTACCTGTATCTCAAAGCTATTTTCCTGCAAAGCGCGCGCCAGCAACTGCATGGGCGGTATACAGTTGTAATCCTGTTCGGATGCGGCAAAACCGGGCGTGAGGATCAGGATGCGCATGGGATAGTGTGTAGTGTTTCGTTTTTCGTGTTTGGGTGTGCTTTGCTCAAGTTTTTCAGTGTTACTGGAACAAAGATGGCATCAATGGTACTTTAAAGGCTAAACAATCCATGTCTTATTGGTTTTGAAGTAAAATTGTCGAATACCTAATTGATTTAAGATTGCCGATTACATGATTTAAGATTGTTAAAGAGTGCACTCGTAGCTCGTAAATCAACAATCTTAAATCATGTAATCGGCAATCTTAAATCAAGTTAGTTTAAGTGACTACTTTTGTCACAAAAATCAATCCCTTGAATATTTCGCTTTTTATAGCACGGCGTTACCTGTTTGCCCGGCGCAGTGCCAATGCCATCAATATCATTACCGGCATTTCGGTGTTGGGTGTCGCCATCGGTACGGCAGCGCTGATCCTTGTGTTGTCTGTTTTTAATGGTTTTGAAGATTTGCTGGCCGGATTGTTCGGGCATTTCAACCCCGAAGTAAAGGTGACGCCCTTAAAGGGCAAAACATTTCAGGCCGACAGCCTGGTACTTGCGAGAGTACGCGCTTTGCCCGGTGTGCTGTATGTCAGCGAAACACTCGAGGAAATCGCTTTTTTTGAATACGAAGGTTCCCAGAATTTTGGCGTGCTGAAAGGCGTGGACAGCCTTTTTGCCCGGGTAAACAACATCGATTCCACGATCCAGGAAGGTGAATACCGCCTGCGGGTTTCCGAACGCAATTGCGCGGTAGCCGGTGCGGGCATGCGCAACAAACTCGGCATCAATATCAACAATCCGCTGGCACTGCTGACCATCTATATGCCGGAACAGCAAAGCGGCCTGATGGACCAACCCTTCAAAACCCGCAGCGTGTACCCCATGGGGACTTTTGCCATCCAGCAGGACTTTGACAATCAATATGTTCTGACCAATCTCGATTTTATGCGGGAACTCCTGGAGGCCCAGCCCGGAACGGTTTCCGCACTTGAAATCAAAGGTCGCCCCGGCGTTTCCCGCTCCGATTTATCCGCGCAGGTAAAAGGTCTGCTGGGCGGCGCCTATGTGGTGAAAGACGAATACGAACAAAATGAAGCGTTTTTCAAGGTGATGCAACTCGAAAAATGGATGGGTTTTGCCATCACCAGCCTCATGCTGGTGCTCATGGCATTCAACACCGTCGGCGCTTTGTGGATGATCGTGCTCGACAAACAAAAAGATATCAGTGTGCTGAAAAGTATGGGTGCAACAGACCGGCTGGTACGCAGTATTTTCCTGTTGGAAGGTATTTTGCTGACGCTGCTGGGCATGGGCATCGGCATCCTTCTGGCCATTGCATTTTATTTTGCACAAAAAAACTTCGGCCTGATCTCTATTCCGCAAGGTTTTCTGGTCGACAGTTACCCGATTGCTATGCGGGCGACGGACTTTATTCCGGTAATACTGACAGTTATTGGAATCGGTTTGCTGGCATCGCTCGCACCGGCGCGCAGGGCGGCACAGGTGCCTGCTTTCTTGCGGGAAGAATGAGGTTAAAGAGCAAAGGGCAAAGGGCAAAGAGGCAATGTACAAACGTCAAAAATTGCCCTTTGTCTTTTGCCCTTTGCTCTTTTAATTCCGTACGCTCCGCTCTTTCTTTTCGTCAAAGAAATAAGAATATCCCCTGAAAATGGGCGAAAAAACAAGGTGCTGGGTCAGGAAAAGGGCTTCTCCTTTGTTGTAGTCCGTCAGGTAGCGCATGACCGCATAATTTCCTTTCATGGGATCATACCTGGTTTCATTCGGCCAGAAACGAACGTATTTTTCCGTACCATCCGTTTTTTTCAGGGTAACGATTGCAAAAGGCACCAGCGCAGTAATGGAGTCGCGGGAAGGGTTTTGGGTTTCAAAAGCCTCGGCGCCGCGCCGTTCGAATTGCAGCAGGTAAGATTCCACGGCGCCTTTTCGCTGGGGTGTTGTGAACCGGGTGGTGGTGCTGAAGTAGGGCGTTACGTCATAGGCGCCGTCCCCGGTTTTTTCCAGCCGGAAGGATTCACTTTTCGATTGAGGGTATTCGATACTGATAGACTGGATGTCTTCCGGTTTTTCCTCAAAGATAACGCGGTCGCGCCAGGCGTCGTCGCCGAGCAGGTACCGAACGCGCAAGGTGCCCACAAAACCGGGTATATGGCAGATGTAGGGCCTTTCCGATTTGTCCATAATAAAAATAGTGCCCTGCTCGTCGTTGGTTACCCCGCCGATGTAGTAGCACTTCATCTGTGCACCTTTTTTGTCGTAGATTTCCACTTTTAGTCCGTTGGCAGCAATGTCCTTGATCATGGACGGTTCCGAAATTTTCGGCGGAATATTCTGGACATTCACCCTTTGGATCGTTTCCAGCAGTGTCTCCATGGCGCTTCTGCGCGCCCTGTAACGGCCGTTGTACTCCCAGTAACCGCTTTTCCGCACCAGAGTAGCCGTTTGGCCTGCGCGGTCGGCGATAAATATTTTACCTATTTCATCCGTGTTGGGCACAGCGAAATCCATATCCGGCGAATTGCGGGTGCCCGACTGGTTTTTTTTGTAGTTCCAGGCATACCAGGCGCCGGCGCCGAGTGCGATAAACAGGAGGGCTAAAAGCAGGGTACGACGATTCATATGTAGTTGTTTGTGTGTTTTAGTGTTTTGGTGTTTTTGTATTTTGGTGTTTTGGGCTGCATTGATCTTGGGTTAGGATTATAGGAATAAAAGCGGATACGCTAAAAAAATTAAATGATCCCAAGCGATTTCACACCAAAACACAAAAATACCAAAACACCTATTTCCTACAACACCTCAATATAAAAAACCAACTCTGAATTCGGCGGTATCAGTTCGGGGCTTTGGTCGCCGTATCCGAGTGTCGGGGGAATAAACAGGTAAGCCTTGCTGCCGTGTTTGAGTTGCAGGACGCCCTCGTCGAACCCAGGGATCATTTGTCCTGTACCTGCCGGGAACGCAATAGGTTCGCCGCGTTCATAGGAACTGTCAAAAGAACTGCCATCGGTGAGCAGTCCAAAATAATGCACCTGCACAGGCTCCTGTTCCTTGATTTTTGGGCCGTTACCAGGCGTTTCTACCAGCATTTTCAAACCGGAAGCCGTAGTTGTCAATTGATTGTTCAAACGACCCAGGGTATAATCCAGCACAGTTGCCTGCACTTTTTCGCGTTTGATGCGGGTAAGTTCACGGGCTGCCTGGGCAGCGCGTTGTTTTTCCGCAATACTCTGAATGCCCAGTAAAACGATCTGGAAATAAATCTCTTTTTCATTCCGCTCCGGTTCGGGTATGAACTGGAGCATGTAGGGGTCGATTTTCTGGAAAATCGTAGCACTGTCGCCCAAACCCATCAGTAAAGCCGCTTCAACGATCGGTGGCACGTGGTTGATGGTGGCAGTATCCGGCAGATCGTACTGGTAGACGCCGACACCTGTTTTTCTGGAGCTGCTGAGCAGGGTTTTGCCTACCCATACGTCTACGTTGGCCGTGACGGATTCCCCTATTCGAGGCTTTTGGCCGCCTTTTTGGGTATGGTTGACAAAACGATAGCCATGGGCTGTGACGATGCCCTCGGATTGGCTGTGCAGGGAAACCGGAATCAGTCCCAGCGTGATCAAAAGACTAAACAGAATTTTATTCATAGGAATAAACAAAAAAAGTGTTTCGTGTTTGGTGTTTCGTGTTTGGGGTGCATTGCCCAAACCATCAAATATGTCCCGGGCAATGCGTCCCAAAAACGAAACACCAAAAACGAAACACCTTTTACAGTATTTCGACGTAAAACACCAATTCGGAATTAGCCGGAATCGGGCCGTTTTCCTGTGCGCCGTAACCGAGTGCCGGTGGAATAAAGAAATACGCTTTTCCGCCGTGGTTGAGCAGCATAGCGCCTTCGTCATAACCAGGAATCATCTGGCCTACGCCGACCGGGAAACTCAGGGGTTCGCCACGCTCGTAGGAGTTGTCGAACATCGTTCCTGTTTTCAATGCGCCATAGTAGTTGGTTTTGATGGATTCCCCCGGTTTAAGGGCTGCACCGCTGCCTTTTTCTACGATGTATACTTTCAAACCAGTAGCGGTAGTTGTGATTTTGTCGGCGATTTTTCCGGCAGAATAATCTGCAACCACTGTTTTTACCGCTGCTTCAACCGTAGCAAACTGTGCTTTGGCTGCATCTTCGGCCTGCTTTTTTTCGTCAGCCGTAATGATGTCGACAATAACGATCTCGTAGCGCACCTCTTTAGCGTCTTTCAGGGCCGGAGGAATGAATTTCTGCAAAAAAGTATCGATGACTTCGATAACGGTAGCACTGTCGCCTTCGCCCATCAACAGGCAGGCGTCGTAGATAGCCGGTACACGTTTGGGCAGTTTGTCTTTTTCAAACAGTGCAAATTCACGTGGGCCGCCGTAGTTTTTTTGTGTGCTGGCCATCAGCGAGTCGCCGATGTACGTGTAAGTTTGTAATAATACCGTTTCACCAGGTTGTGGTTTGGTACCGCCTTTGTCTGTATGGTTAGTGAATTTGTAACCATGTTCAGTTGTCACGCTGCCTTTTTTGCAGGCGATTTGAGTGGCAACGATGGCTATTAAAGCCAGAAAAAATAGTTTACGCATTGCTGAATGAATGAATGAGCGAATGTGTGAGTGTATAAATGTGTGAATGTGTACTTTTCAGGTGTTTTGGTGTTTTAGTGTTTTGGTGTTTTGGTGGTGCTTCGCTTTCGGCATTACCAATTTTCAGGCAATGCACCTTCTAAAACACCAAAACCCTAAAACACCAAAACACCTGGAGCATCATTTAGCCGCCAGCAATTCCTTGTACTCCGGAAGCAGGCTTTTAAATTTATCAATGGTTCCTTTCAGGCTGTCGTGCGAATAAGCGCCCGATGCATTTTTGTGTCCGCCGCCGTTAAAATGTTTTTTACAAATTTCCTGCACATCCAGATCACCTTTGGAGCGCAGGCTGAGTTTGACGACTGTCGGTTGGTTGTGGATAAACGCCGCCAGTTTTACATCTTTCATGCTGAGCAGGTAATTGACGATCCCTTCGGTGTCGCCGCGTTGTATATTGAAAATCTCGTAATCTTTTTTGGAGAGCCAGATCAATGCGGTATGAAATTCGGGCAGGTACTCCATACGATTGGTGAGGCAGTGCCCGAGCAGGCGCAAGTGTTTTTCTTTTTGGGAGTTAAAAATCATATCCTGCACGGCTGTGTCATCTGTTCCGCGTTCCACCAGGTCGGCGGCGATGCGGTAAACCATAGGATTGGTGGCATGCCGGAAAGACCCGGTATCCGTCACCAGTCCGGTGAAAATACATTTGCCGATGACCGGATCAATTTTAACCATATCACCCAGTCCGTGGATAAACCGATACACCATTTCGCAGGTGCTGCTGGCTTCCGGTTCCGAAAAAATATAATCTGCAATCGGGTCGGGGTACAAATGGTGGTCGATCATGATGCGGGTACCGGGCATTTCCCTGATAAACTCACCCATGCGGTCGATCCGCCCGTAACCGTTAAAATCGAGGAAAAAGAACACATTTTTGCGCGATAACACGTGTTTGCATTCTTCCGTATGAATATCCCACAGTAAAATATCCTCCGAACCGGGTAGCGCTTCAAACTCTTCCGGAAACTCGGAAGGGAACAATACATGCACCGTATGGCCGTATTGCTCCAAGTAATGCCGCATAGCCAGGGAACTGCCGATTGCATCGCCATCGGGGTTGCGATGCGAGAAAATGGCTACATTTTGTGGTATGCGGAGGAGTTGTTTGAGCGCGGAGGGGAATTCCATTGTGTACACAAGGTTTCAATTTTGAGCCTTTGCTGTAGCAAAAGGTCGGCAAAAGTACGGTGTTTGACCCTGAATAGAAGGGTGCTCCGGAGATTATTTTTCTGAAAACCTTTTAAAGTCACTTATTTGGAATAAAATCTTGCTCTACCTTTGCGCCCTCAAAATTCCACATTTATCATTTATACACCAAACAGACATGGCAGGCAACCGCACATTCACTATGATCAAACCCGACGCCGTCCGCGCCGGTAACATTGGCAACATTCTGCAAATGATCAACGCAGGAGGTTTTCGAATCGTTGCAATGAAATTGACTCAACTGAGCCCTGCAAAGGCCGGAGAATTTTATGCAGTACACAAAGAGCGCCCTTTCTACGGCGAACTCTGCGAATTTATGAGCAGCGGCGCTATCGTAGCGGCTATTCTGGAAAAAGAAAATGCTGTGGAAGATTTCCGCACCCTGATCGGTGCTACTAACCCTGCGCAGGCTGCACCGGGTACCATTCGCGCCAAATATGCGACCAGCATCGGCGAAAATGCCGTACATGGCTCAGATAGCGATGAAAATGCCGCCATTGAAGGCGCGTTTCATTTCGGCGGAGTAGAGTTGTTTTAAGAGAAGTGTTTTAGTGTTTTTGGGTTTTTGGGTTTTGGAATGTTACCGCTTGGCTTCTCTAATAGATTCAGAGTAATGTAGTCCAAAACACTAAAACCCAAAAACACTAAAACACCTTTTCAATACATCATCACCTTCCGCGTAGCCGTACCAAACGGCGTTTCCAGGCGGCAGGTGTAAATTCCTGGTTCGCGCAAGTCAGCGCGGTGCAAAACCATGTGGTGCTCTCCAGCCTCGTAATAGCCTGTTTTGGCGGCTACTTCACTGCCTTTCGCATCAAACATTCTGATGACTACCTTGGATGGTCCCGGCATACGGAACCACAGGAGCGTCATTTCAATAAATGGATTGGGTGAATTTCGGTACAGTTCTACTCCTCCTTCTGCCAGGGGTTGCCCCGGCGGAACATGCAATTGTGTAGCGATCATAATAACTTTTCATGAGACCATCGGATGAAAGGGCATTTTCTCATAGTATGCCCGCAACGGAAACCTCCGGCGTGAGTGATTAAAGGATGATTT
>JADLCC010000328.1 GCA_020847425.1 Saprospiraceae bacterium | reverse complement strand
TAGAGTAGTTGCTCTACTTCGTTGGTATTCAAGGTGTTAAAAGAGGATAATTGCATGTTTATGGAATGTTTATAATCACCCTTCAACTTCCCGAAAGTTTTTAACTTTCGGGAAGTTCTCGACAAGAACTCATTTTACACTCGCTCCCTGTTCTATCCAGCAGCGAACAATATTCCTTTCTTCCGGCGTCATCCCGGTTTTATTGTTTTGTGGCATGGTCAGGGTGATGACCACCCGTTCCATGATTTTGTCTTTCATTTTTACGATGTCGGCAGGAGTGTCGTACACCACGCCATTGGGTGGGGCTGTCCAGGTATCGTCGGTGGGTTTGGAGGAATGGCAACTGGTGCAGCGTTTGGTAATGATCGGTTGTACTTCGGCAAAACTGACGGCTTTACAAGCGCCGGGGTCTAGTGCCGGGGCGGTGAGCATGACAGCCGAAAGCAGGATCAGCACGGAAACTGGCGCCACCCAGACAGATATTTCGCCTTTTTCCCGCAAATTCAGGTAGTGCTTGATTCCGGCAACGCCGAGTGAAATAACGAGCAGCACCAGCCAGGGATTTGCATTTCCAAAAGTGCTGGGAAAATGGTTGCTCACCATGACAAAAAGCACGGGCAGGGTGAAATAGTTGTTGTGCAGGGAGCGCAGGCCTGCGTTTTTTCCCAGCATCGGGTCCAGCGGTAGCCCGTCCTTGGCGGCCTTTACCATGGCTTTTTGAGCGGGTATGATGTTGAAAAATACATTGGCAGCCATGATGGTACCCAGCATGCCTCCAAAATGCATGTACGCCGCACGGGCGCTAAAAACATGCGCGTAACCATAGGCAAAACCAGCAGCAATCAGAAAACCTGGCAAGGCGAACCAGATACCTTTCCGCACCAGAGGCGTTTTGCACAGCGCATCGTACAACACCCAGGCAAAAGCAAAAGAACCTATTCCCAGTGCGATGGCCCAGCCAGGCGCAATGTCCAGCACATTTTTATCGATCAGAAAAGCGG
This sequence comes from Saprospiraceae bacterium, assembly GCA_020847425.1. Taxonomy (GTDB): domain Bacteria; phylum Bacteroidota; class Bacteroidia; order Chitinophagales; family Saprospiraceae; genus M3007. Next base: position 2,381 of record JADLCC010000328.1, on the reverse strand, counting down.
AGGCATTAAAATAGTACACCACGAACATCAGGGCTATGCCAGATATCCAGGTGAAATAGGCCTCGTATTTAAACCAGTGCAGGTCCCGGGGAATTACTTTCGGCGCCACCTTGTATTTTTCCAGATAATAAAAACCGCCGCCGTGCACCGCCCAGAGGTTGCCGGCCAGTTCGTCGCGAACGTCTTTGGTGCGGTTTAAAGCATTTTCCAGAAAAACAAAATAGAACGAAGCGCCTATCCAGGCAATCCCGAAGGTGATGTGCATCAGGCGCACCACGATGTTCAACCACTCCATCAAGTGCCTTTCCCAGGGTGTTCCCAAAACCAGAAAATAGGTATAACCCAACAGGGAAACGATCGTCAGCACAATGCCGAAATACAGAAAACCCTGACTTTCTGCCATTTTTTCCAGCCAAAATGCATTTTCGGGCCCATCTGTGCTATTTTCCAACGCCTTCTCTTTTCGCATGGCTACTGCCACCGAATAGGTCGTGCGAATGAGCAAAACCAGGACGAGTAAGAGGGCGATGTATCCGAGGGAGAAGAGCATGTGATCGTGAATCGTGAATCGTGAGTTGTGAATCGTGAGTGGTGAGTGGTGAGTTGTGAATCGTGAATTGTGAGTTGTGAGGGGCGCTACGAGTAATGAAACGCTCCGGCCACAGTGAGTGATTGTATACTCATGACTCACGATTCACCACTCACGATTCACCACTTCGTATTATCAACTCCAGAGGCGCAGCCGACTGATGCCGCCGTCGGGGAAAATATTGAGGCGAATATGCGAAATTTGTTGGTGTGGATTGATCTGGCTTTCAAAAAAATGTTCGAAGTCGGCGCTCAGTTTTTGTTCCGGCAGCAGTTCGAGCCACTCGACGCGACCCTGCAAAACAGTCTCATCGCTGTCGCTCAGGCAGCCTTCAATAGAGCAGCGGTCCGGGTAATTGCCCTTGAAATGGCAGGTATCGACCAGTATTTTCCGGATCTGGCCGGGCCGTGCTAGCCGGACGATCACCCAGTCGCGGTTGCCGGGTGTCCGGTTGCGTTTGGTTTCCCAGCCGTCGCCCATGTTGACGCCCCTGCCGGGCATCAGGAGGTTGCTCATGGCGCTGAAAAACATATCGTTGCATTGGATGGCGAGTGCGCCGTTTGCCGCAGCGGCGAGATCTACCGGTTGCCCAGGTTCAACTTCATCCCAGTTTTTATGCACTTCTCCAAACACTTTTAGCCGCGCTACGCCGCCGTCGGGGTAAATATGCAGGCGCAGGTGGGTGAAAACGGTTTCGGAAGTACAGGCGTAAAAATTCTGGCTGCCGGGGTCCAGCGGCGATTTGGGGAGTATTTCCACCCAGTTTACAGCGGCATTTTCCCAGTCCGTCACCTGCGTTTTGGGGTCGAGGTAAGCCGCTTCAATGGAGGCATGCGGCGGGTGATTGCCCAAAAAGAAATGGGTGTCGATATCGAATCCCCTGATTTTTCCGGCTGTGGCGAGTTGTACCACGCACCAGTCGTGGCCGGGCGTGCGTTTGCGGCGGCTTTCCCAACCGTCCATCCATTTACCCCGATCGGTGTATTTGTCGGCTATAAAAATACCCCGGCCGGGCTTGATCAGGTTTTCTTTTTCGGCAAAAAAATCGTCGGTAGCGTACAGCACTTTGCCACCCAGGCGCTCGGCTGCCAGGTCGGTTAATTCCGCAAATGCCGGAGCTGTTTTTTCAATTTCTTTTACGGTCGGAGCAAACATCTTCCTGCGTTTTTGGTGATGATTTTATTGTTTTTGAAGACCAACTGTCCGTCGATATAAGTTTCGAGCACTGCGCCCTGCAACTGCTGTCCCACGTACGGACTGATCGGGTGCCGGAACAGGATTTGTTCCTTTTTCACTTCATAAGCCGTTTCCGGCGACCACACGACGAAATCGGCGTCGCTGCCGGGCTGGAAAACACCTTTTGCAGGCGCCATTTTTAACAACCGCGCAGGGTGTTCCGTCAGCAATGGTATAAAAGATTCCAGAGACATCCGGTTTTTCAGCGCGGTCCAGGCGGCCGGCAGTAAAAACTGGATACCTGCAATACCGCCCCAGGCTTTTTGTAGATTGCCCGTGTCCAGGGCTTTTATGGCGGGCGGCGCCGGCGAGTGATCTGTGGCAATAAAATCGATCAAACCTTCCGCCACGGCCTGCCGCAGCAAATCGTTGTTCGCTTTTTCCCGGATTGGTGGGGCGCATTTAAAAAGGGTATTTCCGTCGGGAATATCTTCCGCGTCGAATAACAGATACTGGGCGCAGGTTTCTACGGTCAGCGGTAATCCCTCATTTTTAGCCCGCCGGATCATATCCAGTGCTTCAGCAGATGATAAATGTACAATGTGCACCGGGCACT
>JADLCC010000327.1 GCA_020847425.1 Saprospiraceae bacterium | reverse complement strand
GCTGGAGCAACGCCCCCGGCGTTTTGTGGCCATCAAACTGACCAATATTGCCGTCAATATCGGCATGAACCTGTTCTGGCTGGTGTTTTGCCCCTGGGCTGCACAGCACGGCATGGATTGGGTACACAACGTGTGGTCGCCGGGATTGGGTGTGGGTTACATCTTTATGTCGAACCTGCTGGCCAGTGTCGTCACACTTTTGCTGTTGAGTCCTCAAATCAGAGGTATTCAATGGGTGTTTGACATGGAATTGTGGAAAAAAATTATCGTGTACGCCGCGCCACTGATCATTGTAAGTCTTGCCGGTATTGTGGATGAAATGTTCAGCCGCTCCATGCTGAAATACCTGTTGCCCGGCACCGCACAGGAAAACCTGGGACAGGTGGGTATTTTTGGAGCCAATTACAAACTGGCGGCGCTGATTACGTTGTTTACGCAGGCTTACCGCTACGCAGCGGAGCCTTTCTTTTTCCGGCATGCCGCTGAAAAAGATGCCATGCGAACGCAGGCGCAGGTGACCAAGTGGTTTACCATTTCTTCTGCGGCTGGCATGCTGGCTATCCTGCTTTTTCTGGATATTGTTAAATACTTTATTGCCCCCAAATACTGGAGCGGCCTGCATGTGGTACCCGTTTTACTCATGGCCAATCTCCTGCTGGGTGTGTATTACAACTTTTCCATCTGGTACCGACTGAAGGACCGCACAGGGCTCGGCGCCTGGATTTCAGTTGCAGGAGCGGTGATAACCATCCTGCTCAACCTGGTTTTGATTCCGCTGTACGGCTTTACCGGCGCAGCCTGGGTAACGCTGGTGTGCTATACATTTATGAGCGCCGCCACCTGGTACACCGGGCAAAAGCACTATCCGGTACCTTATGAGATGGGGCGGATGGCCTTGTATGTGCTGCTGGTGTTTGTGTTGTGGATGGTGAGCAGGCTGTTGCAACCCTTTGTGGCAGATTTGCCGATCGTATTATGGTCAATGCGGGTTGGGCTTTTGACCTTGTTTGCAGGAGCGGTTTATTTGTGGGAGTTGAGAAAACGGATTCCTAGTTCACACTAAACGGCTCGGTCCGATTCCGCGATAAAGCCCTGGAAGCATAAATCAATATTTGCGCAATGAACAGGAAAATAATGATCAGCGCAGTCTCCAGGTCGGACAACAACAGAAAACTGGCCATTGATTTTTTGGAATGCGAAAGCATCTCCTTTCCTATCTCCGACTGAATGTGGTTCAACTCGGCGACCTTCAACACTGCCGTTTTAAAATGCGGCACAGCATCCCGCTCATATATTTGCTGCGCCTGGGGCAGGTTTCCCTTACTGATCTGCTCCAAAACGCTTTGCTCCAGTCGGTCATACGCTTGCAGGTCGGACTCGAAATTTTGCAAAACAGTGGTTTCGTTTTCCAGGAAATATGTCTTTTTATACGCCGTCAGGAGTTGATGAATGCCCTGGTTACAGGAATCGATAGCGGCCCGGGGAATAGCGGTCTGCGTATTTGCAGGCTGAAGGCCCTCTTTGAGTAACTCTCTTTTCCGATACAGGTTTTCGCGAATTTCAAAAATAGAGGTAGCCGGCACCAGCCTGTCTTCATAGATGGATAAAAAAGACTGATCCATCCGTTCCATCTGTTCTTTTTCAAAAATATTGGCGACAAAAAGCAGCAGTGCCAGCAGTACCAGCACAAACGCCATTTTTAGTTTGCTGTAAGAATTGAGCACCCATTTCGAAGCATCCATGTTTTGAAATTTAAATGCGTATGATATGGCACACGGATTTTAGAAATCATCCAATCCAATCCGTGTCTGATCCGTTTTATCCGTGTGCCATTTGAAGCGAAAAGGATAATTCCTAAATATCCACTTCTTCCCCCAGTTCGGGAATATCCACCGCCTTAAACCCTTTTTCCAGCAAATAATCGCGCCATTTTTCCTGCCGGTCGAGGGTACCGTGTACGAGCCATATTTTCTGGCAGGTCCCCTTCTGGTTGTTCAAGAAATCGGCCATTTCGCCCCGGTCGCCGTGGGCGGAAAAGGAATCCATGGTTTCAATGTCTGCCAGCACCTGTTTGTACTGGCCCATGATGTGCATACTTTTGGCGCCTGCGCGCAATTGTCCACCCGGCGTATGCGGCGCACAATAGCCCACAATGAGGAACGTATTCCGTTTGTTTTCAATATTGTTCAGCAGGTGGTGGCGGATCCGGCCCGCATTCATCATACCGGAAGCCGAAATGATGATACAGGGCTGGCGGCTTTCGTTGAGTTTTTTGGACGCATCCACACTTCTGAGGTAAAACAGGTCATTGAAACCGAAAGGGTTTTCATTTTCCAGCATATAACGGTGTACATCGGCGTCGAAACACTCCGGGTGATTGACAAACACCTCGGTTGCATTTACCGCCAAAGGGCTGTCCACATACACCGGCACTTTGGGCAGTCGCCCGGCATGCCACAACTGGTCGAGCATGTAAACGATCTCCTGTGTCCGGCCGACCGAAAACGCCGGGATGATAAGTTTGCCTTTCTTTTCGATACAGGTTTCGTGTACGATCCGCAGGAAATGTTCGATTTCGTTCGGCGCCGCTTCGTGGTCGCGGTCGCCGTAAGTGCTTTCACAAATGATATAGTCGGCATCCGGCATCGGAAGCGGATCGTCCAGAATAGGTCGGTTGGGACGCCCGATATCGCCGGTAAAAGCCAGCCGGATGGTGCGGTCGCCTTCCTTAATTTCCAGGTTGACGGAAGCGCTGCCCAGGATATGTCCGGCGTCGCGGTACATCACCCGCACGGTTGGGTGCACATAAAACCATTGTTCGTAACTAAAACTGGCAAACTGACCCATGGCCTGGGTCACATCCGTCATTTCATACAGCGGCGCGCGTTCGGGCTCATCGAAACCTTTTTTGCGGTTGTAGCGCTCCGTATCCGATTCCTGGATTTTGGCGCTGTCCATCAGCATGATCGCGCAGAGGTCGCGGGTAGCATGCGTGCTGTATATTTTTCCCCGAAAACCTTCGCGCACGAGTTTCGGCACCCGGCCCGTATGATCGATATGGGCATGGCTCAATACGAGGCATTTGATCTCTTTGGGATCGAACAGCCACTTTTCATTAAATCCGGTGATCGGACTATCGTCTCCTGCGCGGCCGTCGTCGTCGCCACCCTGGTACAGTCCGCAATCGAGCAGGATTTTTGTACCATCTTCGAGTATCAGCAGGTGCGCCGAACCGGTCACTTCACGGGCTGCACCACAAAACTTGATTTTCATACGTCGTTATTTATGATTGGTTATTGGTTATTCGTGTTGATAATCAGGTATTTACAAAGGTACATAAAGGGCCGGTGTCGGCCGCTTTTCGAGGGAAAAGTAGAGAATATTTTTGAGTTGGGGGCGAAAGAAGAAAAATACAGGGCATAGACCTTACCGAACAGGTGTTGCTACGAAAGTATCATTCTACCGTCAGTTGTTGGCGAGGACGCCAACAACGGCGCTCGAAACCCCTTGGCGAGGGAAAGTGTAATTTGAACAGGTCAGGCACCGCATGGCCCGGCGGAGTTGAACCGTTTCCTTTCAGCCGATCTCTTGGCCGTTGTTGGCGTCCCCGCCAACAACAAACGGTGGAATGAGTGAATGGAGTGTGGGGTGCATAGTCGCGTGGCACTTGTGCGGACGCCAACTGCGTAGGCAAGTTTTCATTGTTTTAAACCCTGCTCAATCGCCTGGGCAAAATCCTCAATCGGGGCAGTCTTTTTCTCCGGGTCTTTCGCCAAATCATCCCAAATGCGCAAGTTAACAGCATCTTCGGCGTAAGGATTAGATTCAAAAGTAGCAACTTCTTCGGGCTGCATCAAACCGCCCTGCAATGCAAGGCTTTGAACCGACGGCGGACTAAGCAATTCCAAATACTTGGGGCGCGTGGTGCACAAATAACGCTTGGCCTCCACATGAAGGCGCACCGGTTCGGTAACCGAATCTTTAAAATAGGTGTTTAAAAAGCGGGCTGCCAAGACCTCATGCCGATCATCAATACCTTGATCAGGCGCATCGTCCGGCAAATCATGTAATAAATGGCCGATGTCATGCAACAGCGCCGCCACGACCAGATCGGACGAAGCGCCGGCTTCTTGTGCCAGGGTGGCTGTTTGCAAAGCATGCTCCAATTGAGAAACAGATTCAAACCCATACTGGGAGTTTCCACGTTCGGCAAAAAGGGCTAAAATAGATGTTACTGGTGTGTTCATGGGCCAAAAATAGCAAGCACTCAACCCTTAAATCATTTGTAGTTCTATACTTTACAAATTTTTAACCCTGGGTTCATTACGGCTGCATCAATAAGCGGAATTGCGCTCTGGCAGGTGTTCCCGCGCTCCACTCCAACCAACCCCCAAACGCCCCGCGTGGTGTTTTTTTCTACACCACACGCAGACGTACAGCACGAGCCAGGTATTCCTTCCTCTCCCCTTGCTTGCACGAAAAGAGAAGTCCCGCCGAAACCATTTCGACGGGACTTCCCAATGTGTTCCACATCAAAGTGGAAATTGTACTAAGTCTTACTTCACAATCACCACCTGTTTGCCTACAATAGACTTGCCATTGCTCATGTGCAGGGTATAAACACCCGGCTGCACGTTACCTACTTGCAGGGTAGCGCGGTCCTGGATGTTCAGGTTGCTGCTGAGTACTTTCTGGCCCTGTTGATTGAACAGGATCACTTGCACGTCGCCTTTCAGTTCGGGAGCAGTCACTTTGATGTTCAGTACATCTTTCGCAGGGTTCGGCGAGATGCTGATGCCGTTGCCGTCCAGTAAGTTAGAGGTAGAAGAAGGTTCCGTAAATGCGTATTCGCCGGAGCCTGTGTTAAGGGTAACGCGATAAGTACCGCCAACGACTGGAATATTCGGACCGTTGTTCATAGTAACAGTACCAGTAGGGAAACTGGTAGCCCCCCAGTTGATCGTCCAGGCGTTTTCAGCGCGGAACTTTGCATCACCGGTAAAAAGATCGACAGACGGAATGTACCAGAAAGATTCGTCTACCAGGTCTTTTGTCATTTGCACATCATTTGTGTTCCACTCCATGGTCGGGGTAGCAGTACCTACCAGGCCTACGGATGCAAAAATGATCAGTTCTTCAAAACTGTATGCTCCGGTGATGGAGTTGAACGTGATTCTGTACTCGCCGGCCTGAATTGGAACAGGAGCGCCTTCAAATACGCCCACGCCAGTGGGGAACTCGCCCGAACTCCAGAACATATCAAATGAGTTGTTGGCGCGGAACTGTAATTCACCGGCGGTCAGTATGATTCTCAATCTCCAGATAGACGGATCGATCGGATCTTGTATCATATCTGTATCATCATCCCAACCGCCTGGCGTAGCATCTCCGATGATACCGATCGTTTCGTAAGGGATAATTGGAAGGAACTCGTAGGCAAGAGTTGCCGTATTAAAGTTTACGCGGTAATCGCCGGAATCTACTGGAATATCGCCACCGCCTTCAGTCGCTACACCCACAGGAAAATCTGTACCACCCCAGTTGAGTGTCCAGGCGCTGTCTGCACGGAATTTCACCACGCCATCGGTCAGGCTGATATCCGTACTCCATAGATCCGGATTAGAGCCGTCTCGGGTCAGGTATGTATCGACATTCCAGCCGCCCGGGGTAGCACTGCCAACCAGACCCACACGGGTAAATTCAACAATTTCATCAAACGAGTAGGCGCCTGTAGACTTGTTGAAAGTAATATCGTATTTTCCAGGGATCGCAATCGGAATATCCGATCCGCCCTGTGTGCCTATGCCGCTTGGGAAACTCGTGGAACCCCAGTTGACATCCCAGCCGTCGTTGGCGCGGAACTTCGCAGCCCCGGCGGTCAACCGAAGTGTAATATGATACTCATTGGTGTCCACAGCATCCTGGAACATATTGGTATCATAGCCCCAGACGCCCGGCGTAGCACTTCCGATAATACCGATGTCGGAAGGCAGGGAAAAAAGGTACGTACCGGTCTGAGAATTGAATGTAACGGTGTACTCCCCGGATACGGAAATCGGAATATCCGCTCCGCCCTGCTCACCGATACCATAGGGAAAATCGTCATTTCCCCAGTTGATGGTCCAGGCATCGTCCTGTCTGAATTTTGCTGCGCCGCCCGCATTGAGCTGGATGACGATCGACCACAAATGGGAACTATCGACATCCTGT
>JADLCC010000326.1 GCA_020847425.1 Saprospiraceae bacterium | reverse complement strand
AGGCCGTTACAGCGGTAAATGTATCTTACCGCATTATAAATTTCAATAATCAGGGTATTTTTTTTGAAAGGAGCTGCAATTATGGGTTCACTTCCTGGTCGAGGAACAATTCCATTGCAATCCGGTCAGCCAGCAGTTTGCCGGCACGGCTGAGCCGGTATGTGGCGCCGTTTTTTTCCACGGTTCCGGCGAGCAGGTAGCGCTGCACTGCCTGTTCGAAGTAGGCGACATAAGTGGGGCCCAGTGCCTCCAGTTTTTCGGTTTCCACGCCCCAGATGGTTCGCAGCGCAGTCATAATATACTCATTAAAACGTTGTGCAGGGCTCAGCACTTCGCGTTCTGCCGGCACCTTTCGTTCATTTAAATCTTTGATATACAAGGCGTTATTGGCGATATTCCATTGCCTCGACACGCCGTCGAAAGAATGCGCCGACGGCCCCACGCCGAGGTAGTGCTCGCCGCGCCAGTAATTGCTGTTGTGTTGCGCATAACGGCCGGGCAGGGCAAAATTGGAGATTTCATAGTGATCGTACCCACGTGCTTCGGTGGCCTGCATGAGGTACTCGAATTGGCGTGCAGCCTTTTCTTCATCCACCGGTGGCTGCTGTCCGCGCCGCACGAAAGTACCCAGCGCCGTACCTTCTTCCACGGTGAGGCAATAACAGGAAAGGTGGGGTATGCCGTATTCAAAAGCGATCGAGAGGTTTTCCTGCCACTGTTCGTCGGAAGTCGTGGGCGCCCCGTAAATCAGGTCGATCGTCAGGTCCTGAAAACCCGCGCCCAGTGACAGATCGAGGCACTGTCGGGCATGTTGTGCGTGGTGGGCGCGGTTCATCCAGCGCAGGTCGGCATCGCTGAAGGATTGTATGCCGATGCTCAGGCGGTTGACCGGCGTGTACATGCGCAATGCTTCCAGTTTTTCCGCAGACAGGTCGTCGGGGTTGGCCTCCAGGGTGATTTCCGCCCGGGCATCCACCTTGAACAAGCGATGGATGGTTTCAAAAATGCGCTCTAAATCCTTGATTTCCAGCAAAGAAGGTGTTCCGCCACCAAAATATATCGATCCGACCTCCGCCCCATTCAGGTATTCCTGTCGCAATTCGAGTTCCGTCAAAATAGCGCTGACCATGGCATCCTTTTGCCGCAGGGAAGTGGAAAAGTGAAAGTTGCAATAGTAACAAGCCTGCTTGCAAAACGGGATATGGAGGTAAATGCCAGACAATTTTAGAAGTGAGAGGTGAGAGGTGAGAAGTGAGAGGGTTTTTACGCTTGGGATTTTTGGTATTGGAGCTATTAAGGTTTATTGTTTTGGGCTCAATTATTTGAAAGTTACTAGGGTGTAGTGGTGTAATCTACGCCTCTCACTTCTCACCTCTCACCTCTCACTTCTAAATCAAGGTGAGCAGATTTTTAAATTCCGGTTCCAGTTTTTGGTAAGCGGACTCGTCGATCTGCTGGTTACCATACCAGACGCGCTCATAAATACGTGTAGTAGCGCGGAATTCAGCAGCAGCGCGGTGGGCGCGGGTTTCGCGCAGGTAATCGCGGTTGGTTTTTTCCCTTGACCAGCGAATAGCGCCCGTTTCCGATAGTTTTTTGATCACTTGCAGGTAATAGAGTCTGATCGCCAGCGGAAAATTGCCGGCAGCAATGGCTTCGCGCAGGAACCGGTCGATGTCCGATTCATGGATATACTGTTCCACATTATCCACTGTGATTTCTACCCCATCGCGGGCGATCTGGCGGTTGCGCGGGGCATTCATGGTACGGTAAATACCATAGGCAATCCCGAAAATAGCCGCAATAATGGCCAGTACCTGTAAAATCTGACCGATCCAGGAAGCCATGGCGCCCCAGTTAAAGGGCTCGGCAGGATCGTTCACTTTAAATGGTTTTTCTTCTTTTCGCGGCTTCGGTCGGTCTTTACTGTAATCGAGTCCGGTAGACGCTTTGGCCCATTGCCCCTCCTCCACTTTCCGCATGGCCACCGGCTGCGCAGGCGGCGGCGTATAGGGCTGCACGTAGGTTTCTTCGGATGCCTCTTCCACAATTTCTTCCGGCATATCCTCCACGAGTTCAGGGAGTACAGTCAGCGAATCCTGCTGCTGCGCATACAAGGCCGTGCATCCCAGAAAGAAAAACACAAACACAAACAGGAATGAGGAATGAGGAATGAGGAATGAGCGACGCAATTTTTTTGGCAATTTAAATTATAAAATAATGAAAGTCAATTGTTTAAAACCTCACTCCTCATCCCTCATTCCTCATCCCTGCCTCTATTCTCTTGCAAGTCCCCTGATCTGCCGCGCAACCCCCACTTTTTCAATGCCCTGATACAAACTGGCCGCATCCGCGATTTCCCGGTAGGAAAAATACTGCAAGGCGCCGCCGAGGGTGATCATGAGAAAAAAGAGGTACAACAAAATGCTTGCCACGCAGGTTGTTGCGGCAGTGCTAAAAACCGCCATCGTGTCTTCGCCGGGCGGCACCAGCCAACTGAACAATTGCAGGGTCATCTGCCAGATAGGCGTGTCGAGAAAAAGGAAAAACAACAGGGTCAGGTTCACCGTCATCAGCCCCAGTAACAAAGCGGGGCCCCACTGCACCAAACGGAATGCCCGTATGAGGGCTGTAACCGGATTCAGGTTTTCAAAATAGATCACCGCCGCCCATAAAGCCAGCAGCGGATAAGCAACCATGCCGAGCATCCAGGCGAGCACACCGTTTTCCGCGCGCAGAAAAAGGATAAAAAGGGGCATTAACAAGGCCAAAGGAAGTGCCGCAACAGCCATGCGCCAACGGGGAAACAGTGGGCGCTCCCTGAGATCCATTTCCTGCTCCATCGCCCGAAAACCGGCGACGCACAGCACAGTCAGTAAAACAATCTGCACATAAAAAAGCATCGGCGCCGGCGCGCCGCCAAAAAAATCGCCGGACCCCGACAATACGCCCAATGGCGTTTCTGAAAAATAAAAAGTAGCGGCCGGCCTTTCCGTTGAAAATCCGAATGCCCAGGCCATAAACAGTGCCGTGACACCCAGCAAGCCGCCCAAAGTAGTTTTTGGATGCCGGAACACTACTGAAAAAGTATCCGACAACACCTCACCTGCATTTTTTATAGCGTTAAAATCGATGGCCAGCGCACGGTCCGGAGGCAGTTCCTTGTCGTGCACAGGCTGCCGGAAAGCACCCGTGCGGGTTTTGTGCCAGGGCAGCCAGACAAAATACCACAACACAAAAAACAGCGAAGTCAGGATAAAAAGCCCCCGAATAAAATCAGGTGTCTCCGTAAACCGGGTGAAAAAACCTTCAAAAATGGCCGCTAAAATGATAATGGGTACGATACCCACAAATATTTTCAATCCCCGCCGCATGGTAATCTGGAAAGCCTGCGAGCGTCGGTACGTTCCCGGGAAAAGCAACCCAGAGCCCGCTACCAAACCGGCAGCCCCGGCAATAATAATCGCGCTGATTTCCAGGGTGCCATGTATCCAGATCGTCAGAAAAGAGGGCCAGAACACGCCTTGTTCGATAAAGAAGTATTGAAATGCGCCTACCATGATGCCATTGTACAACATGATAAAAACTGTACCCAGGGAAGCCAGCACACCCAGTATGGCCGTGCGCAGGGCCACAAAAAGATTGTTGGCCGCAATACCGACACTCATGCCAAAAGGCCCCGAATCTTTGTAAACCGCCATTGGGTCGCCGTTTTCAATGTTCTGTACGGTCATGTCCACATACTGATCACCGAGGATAATACGGGCAAAATCCGGATTGATCATACTCGACACCACCCCGATCGTAAATGCCAGAGCGAAAATGGAAAAAGACAACAACAGCGCTTTGCGGGAGGTCCACATCAGTTGTGGCAACTCGTCGGTCCAGAACAAACGCAGGCGCTCTGCCGGGAATCGTTTGCCCCGGTAAATGTTGTGGAAAATACGCTGCGCCAGGGTGTTCAGGTACATCCGCACCGAGCGGTTCGGGTAAAATGTGCGGGCATACGACAGGTCGTCCGTGATTTGTACAAACAAATCATTGAGTTTGTCGGGGTCGCGGCGGTTTTCCCGAAACATCTGTTCGAAGTCGGCCCACTTTTCCTTGTTCTGCTCTATGAATTTGGTCTCTTTCACGGTTATTCGTTATCCGTTATTGGTTATTAGTGGTTGTTATGCTTGGCACTTTAAAAAGCGCGACGTAAAATTAAACTTAAAAAGTAAAGTGTAGTTTGGCGGAGCATTTGGTAAGGCAGAAATTTTGGCTATATTTATTTACCAATACCAAACATTACCACCACTAATAACCAATAACGGATAACGAATAACTAAACCTAAAAGTCCGTGCCCAAAGCCAAATGCAGCCTCGGTTTCTGCACCACCCTCGTTTCCACACCCCAGCCATAATCGGCCCGAAGATACATACCAAAAATCATTGCCCGCGCACCGACGCCATAACCGGCCACCAGCGGGTCGCGGAAATAATTGACTTTCATAATCACAATCGGATCTTTGCCCTCAGGTCCTTCCGTCAGGGTGACCGTATTGATCGGGTTGTCGCCGCCATAAGGATTGCCGCCCTGCCAGGCCGAACCGACATCGAAAAAGGCCGTGATCTGGAAATTGCGCCAGAAGTTACCCATGACGGGTTTTCTGGAAAAATATTTAAAAATAGGTACCCGCAGTTCCGTATTCAACAACGCGTAAGAATTGCCGTTCCGGATATTGATCGGAAATCCGCGCAGGTTGGTAGCCAGTGCCTCAAAAGCAAAATTGCCGTCCTGCGGGATCGGTATGGTGTTGTTGAACGTCGAAAACAGGCCGTTGTCCACACCGCCCAGGAAATAAAGCATCCGCTCCGAACCAAAGGAGGTCGCGCCCGCCAGCCTGACCGCCAGCACCGAACGCCGGTCGAGCATCTGGTAGTGCCGCGCATCGATGCTGAGTACGGTCATAAAGCCCTTGTTGAATTTCAGGCTCCAGTTCGGGTCGGTATTGAACGCGAGGCGTTTCACACTTTCGACGGATATTTTGGCGCGTGTCCCCGTTTT
>JADLCC010000325.1 GCA_020847425.1 Saprospiraceae bacterium | reverse complement strand
GAGGTCGTCGCCCGGGTTATTGGGTGTCAGTTTGAATTCCAGCGTTCCATCATTGGCTGCCGTAAAGGCATACCAGGAGGAATTAAATTCGGAAAAACCGCCACCGAAACACGGCGCATCGAACAATTCGCCGGGGTCATTGCCCGGGCCTGCAACGGCCTGAACATAAAAAGGCGATTTGTCGCAAAGGGGTATGGCCGTCGGGCAATCGCCGGAAATATTGCCGTCAAAGAAGAAATTGCGCACACAAAACTGGAAAGGACCCGGAATGATGCCATCGACCCTGAAAAAATATTTGTTGCCGGGAATAAGGCCGTCGACGCGCAGCTCGGTCACACCGATGGATTGAAGGTCCGTTTCACAACCCAACAGGCTCAGGGCGTCGCAGGTGCCTTCATACAATGCTACTTCCGGCGAAACCAAAGAACCGCCTGCTGTGCTGCTGTTGCCGTTTATCACGACAACCACATTGGGTGCTTCGGCGATAAACCAGAACCACACATCGTGCGGGGCGCCCGAAAAACAGGGTGGCGGGGGGACATTACTAGGCGTTGCAAATAAATTGTTTGCCGCATTCGACGGTGAACAGAAATTGACGGGATCCACGACCTGTAAGGCACTGGAACAGTCGTTGTTGGATTGGGCGGAGAGCGAAGCAAGGCCCAGCAGAAAAAATAAAAGAATTCCGATATTCCGATAGGTAGGTGTTGGCTTGGACATGGAGAATGAATGTTGAAAAATAATAAAGGCTACAAAAGCAATGAACAACCAAGTGCGCATCAATACATAGATTTGTGAGGTGACAAAATTCTTTACTTTTACGCCGTTTCCAAATTCATTTCCAAAGACACAACCATGAGAATTCACCTTTTTTCCCTCTTTTTCCTCTCTTTTTTTAGTTCTTTCGCACAAAATGCAACCCTTCGGGGAACCATAACAGATGTCAGAACTGGCGAATCTTTACCCGGAGTAACCGTCCGGGCAGGCGCTGCCGGTGTCGCAAGCGATGTCGAAGGTAGGTATAGTTTGTCGCTTCCGGCAGGCGCGCATACTGTTATTTTTACATTTGTCGGTTATGAAACCAAGACACAGGATGTCCGGCTGAGCGCAGGCCAAACGCTGGAACTCAACATCAGTCTCGGCGATGCGGATAACCTACTGCAACAAGCCACCGTAACATCCGGCAAATTTGAAAAGCCGCTCGGGGAAGTGACCGTTTCCCTGGAAGTACTCAAACCACGTTTACTGGAAAGCACCAACGCGACCTCCGTCGATGACGTTTTGGCCAAAGTGCCGGGTGTCAGTATGATTGACGGACAGGCCACCATTCGCGGCGGTGCAGGGTTTTCATACGGCGCCGGCACACGTGTGCTGCTGCTGATCGACGATATTCCGGCATTGCAGGTCGATGCGGGTTTCCCCAACTGGGACGATTATCCGATAGAGAATATTGCGCAGATAGAAGTACTAAAAGGCGCAGCATCAGCATTGTATGGCTCCTCAGCCATGAACGGGATCATCAATATCCGGACCGGTTTTGCCAAAGATAAACCTGAAACGGAGGCCTCCTATTTCGCGCGGACCTGGGGCGACCCGAAACTGGAAGGCCGGAAATGGTGGGGACGGGATACTTCGGGAATTGCACAACCCTTTGAAACCGGAATGAGTTTTGTACACCGCCGCAAAGCGGGTAAAATGGATATTGTGCTTGGCGCGTACGGCCTGATTCGCGACAGTTACAACAAAGACACGTACAGCCGTTACGGCCGGGTGACGCCCAATTTTCGTTACCGCGTTAATGATAAACTCACTTTTGGCCTGAATTCCAATTTCAACTTCGGCCGCAGCGGCAGTTTTTTTATTTGGGGCAACGACAGCCTGCTGGCATACCAGTCCGGCCTAAACTCTAGTTCCAAATCACTGGGCCGCGTGCGTTTTAATATAGACCCTTCCGTGCAATATTTTGACGGCGCGGGCAACCGACACAAGTTTTTGGGCCGTTACTTCTCCGTACACAACAACAACTCCGGCAATCAAAGCAACGATAGCCGCATGTTTTATGGAGAATACCAGGTGCAGCGGCAAATGAAAAACCTGGTGGCAACAGCCGGTCTGGTGGGGATTTACACCAAGGTGACCGCAAATCTGTACGGAAATGCCGATTACACTAACCGCAACCTGGCCGGATACCTGCAACTGGATTATAAAATTTTCAACCGCTTGAACCTGTCCGGCGGTATCCGATACGAACAAAACCGGCTCAGCAGCCCTGATTCCATCCCGCTGGCCGATCAGACCATTTTTATTATTCCCGGTGGTGTGACCCAAGAAGCCAAACCGGTTTTTCGGCTTGGCGCCAATTACCAGGCCGGGAAAGCCACGTATTTCAGGGCTTCCTGGGGACAGGGTTATCGTTATCCCACTATTGCTGAAAAATTTATCAGTACTAGTTTCAGCGGCGCCAATTCCGTAGCGCCCAATCCCGCACTGGTCAGCGAAACCGGCTGGTCGGCTGAACTGGCGCTCAAACAGGGCTTCCGGATGGGCGCCTGGCAGGGCTACGTCGACGTATCCGCATTTATCCAGGAATACGAACAAATGATGGAATTCGTTTTTTCAAAAATACAGATTGTGCCCGGCCAGGGCCTGGGCGCCTTGTTTCAGTCGCAGAATCAGGGCGATACCCGCATCAAAGGCGCCGAGCTGTCCTTGCTGGGACAGGGTAAAATCGGACCCGGAACCTTGTCTCTGATCGCCGGATATACCTACATCAAACCTGAATATAAAAACTGGAGCAGAGATGCCGGTTATGTAGCGAGCAGCGGCGAGATCAGCCGTTACTGGGGCAGTTCGGATACCCTGGAAAATGTGTTAAAATACCGCTTCAAGCACATGATCAAATGGGATTCCGAATACCAGATGGGCAATACTTCCGTGGGCCTTTCCGTGCAATACAACAGCAATATGGACGCTGTCGACCGGGTGTTCGAGTTCTTTTTACCGGGTGTGAAAAACTTTAGGGAAACCCACAACAAGGGCTTTAGTGTAGTAGATATCCGCGCTTCTCAAAAAATAGGCAAGCACTTAAAAGTCAGTGCTTTGTGTAATAATTTGCTCAACGCGGAATATACTTACCGACCCGCCTTGCTGGAAGCGCCACGCGCTTTTACACTTCGTTTGGATTATAAAATATGACGAATATGGCCCGGTATTCGTAGCATTGCCCCGCTTAGAGCGTGTTCGGGAATTTTTTGCCCGGCCTGAAAAACGTCTTTTTCGGCTGTTTTTTACCTTTCTTCAGTCACATAGTCACCGCTATGCTCCTGAAAAAACGAGTAAAACAGTCAAAAAATCCATTTTTTCATGCTCCGTCAAAAATTCCCGAACACGCTCTTAATCAGTAACCTTAAAACTGCGTAACCCATGGAAAGACTACTTTTTTTTGTCCTTTTATCGGCGGTACTATGTGCGTGTCGAAACCAGACCAAAACCCAAACACCAGCCCCGATTGTTGTGGAGGAACAGCAGACAAAACCGGATAACAATGATTTGTTACAGGCATTGCAGGGCAAATGGAGCAGTGTAGCGGATTCGACATACGTGCTGGAGATCGCAGACGGAAAAATGCGGCACATAAACAAGGGACAATTGAGTGCGGAAACGGATATCGAAGTGGACGGTTCCTGTAGCAACGTTGCCTGCCGGGGAGCGGATGCGTCGGATGGCTGGTGTTTTTTGGAAAAAGGCCAGTTTGATATTCAATGCCACCTGGTGCTGAAATGTAACCCTAATGAACTTCAGTACGCAGCCATCGGAGCAGCCAACGGGATGTTGTCATTTAAAAAAGTGAGATAAAAGCGTTTTGAGTTAGTACTTGTTTAATTTTGCGGCTTGGCAGGGGGGGGTAAAAGGTTGATGAGGGTTGATAAAGGTTGATGAGGGTTGATAATGGCCACACGATAATATAAAATACTCATCTTTAGAGTGGCTATTATCAACCTTTATCAACCCTCATCAACCCTCATCAACCTTTATCAACCCTCATCAACATTTAATAACATACACAACAATTCATGTTTACGATCAATATTTATCTTCGTCTGGCCCTGATTGTGGGCGGTATTTTATCCGGTATTGTGCTGTGGGCTGCATACGGTTTCTGGTACGGCTTCCCCTTTTTGCTGGTCGGCATTATTCTGCTGATTGGATACCTGATGCTGGGCACTATTCTTTCCACCAACATGCTGGTCAGCCAGCAGCGCCTCGATGAAGCCGAGCAACGCTTGAAACTGACTTTTTTTCCAAAACTGCTGCTGGTGGGCTATAAAGGTGTTTATTATATGACCCATGGCGGTATTGCCATGCAAAAACGCGACTTCGCCACAGCGGAAATCTGGGTGAGAAAAGCACTTGACGCCGGCCTGCCTTCCGATAATGAACGCGGTGCAGCCCTGATGCAATTGGTGATGATCGCTGCCGGAAAAAACAATATGAAAGCGGCGCAGGCACACTTTGCCGATTTGAAAAAACTGAACATCACGGAGCCTACGTTGAAAGACCAGGTCAAGGAGATAGAAAAACAACTCAAACAGGCCAGCCAGGGTATGAATCCTTCCATGATGGCTATGATGAGCGGCCGAAATGGCTTCAGACCCGGCGGAAAACGCAGGCAACCTAAAATGCGCTAATCCCTTTCAACGTGGAAACAACCGTCCTTACTTTTCTGCTGCTGATCCTTGTCCTGGCTATCTTTCTGGGTTTCGAGATCATAGCCAGGGCGCCGGCATTGTTGCGGGCGCCGCTGGTTTCCGGCTCCAATTCTATTTCTGGTATTACCGTGCTTGGCGCTATTTTGACTGCCGGATTGGCAAAAGGAGTAGGGAACAATGATGTTGCAGCCTTGCTTGGAGGTATTGCCGTGGCATTGGCTGCGATCAATGGAGTGGCCGGTTTTGTTCTGACCGATCGTATGCTCGATTTGTTTAGGGGAAAAGATAAAAATTAAACCTTCCATATGGAGTTAAGCACATTGATCCACATCGTTTATCTCCTTTCCGCAGTCACCTTCATCCTGGGCTTCAAACTGATGGGGCACCCGGAATCGGCCAAAAGTGGCCTCCTGATTTCCGGCGTAGGTATGGTTGCGGCAGTTATTGTCACCCTGATGGATGTGCACATCGAGCGTTACGAGTACGTGTTGATTGGAATTGTAGTGGGCGCCGCCATCGGTTTGCGCATGGGGAAAAAAACGCCGGAAAGCAAAATGCCGCAAATGGTGGGCCTGCTGAATGGTTTTGGCGGCCTGGCATCGTTCCTGGTGGCCTGGGCGGAGTTTCATGCTCACCCGGAAGGGCAGGGTGTTACCGGTGGACTGGTATTATGGCTGGCTGCCGTTTTTGGATCGCTCACTTTTTCCGGTTCTGTTGTGGCCTGGGCCAGGATGGAAGAAAAATTTTTTTCCAGCAAAGCAATTACTTATAGTGGTCAACAACTGGTGTCCAGCGCCATTTTACTCGGTATCCTTGTGTCGGGACTGTTGTTTGCTGCAGATACGGTCGCGCCGGAGGCTTACCGGTGTTTTGCCGTTTTTGCAGTACTAGCACTGCTTTTAGGCATTGCGCTCGTGGTACATATCAGTCTTGCCGAAATGCCTGTAATGGTTTGTTTATTAAACAGTTATTCCGGCATAGCCGTATGCGCTACCGGATTTTTGCTTCAAAATCCCCTGCTTATTGTTGCAGGAGCATTGGTGGCTTCCAGTGGTATTTCGCTTACGCTGAATATGTGCAAGGATTTGGGGCGCCGTGCTTCTTATTTTTTCCTTGGCGCTTTTGTGGTACACCCACACACAACTATTTCCCCCCAAAATAATCCAGCACCAGGTAACAAAACGTCTTGACACCCAATGTCATCCCGCTTTCGTCAATAAAAAAATCGGGGGTATGGTGGGCTGCGGCATCTTCCGGTTTCATTCCTTTGGGCATGCCACCCAGGAAAAAGAACAAGGACGGAACCCGCTGCGCATAAAAACCAAAATCTTCGGCACCGGTGCGGGGCCTGTTTTCAACAACATTTTCTTTGCCGGCGGCTTCCTGAAGTGAGGGCAACATGCGCGCCGTGAGTGCCGGATCATTGTACGTAACGGGTGTTTTGTTTACAATCCGCACTTCAGCACGCGCACCGGCGCTTTCGGCTATTTTTTCAGCGGTAAGCCGTAGTTTTTGATGTATTTTTTGCTGCATAGCCGTATCGAGCGTGCGGATCGTTCCGATCATTTCTGCCAGTTCGGGAATGATATTGGCGCGTACGCCGCTGGATATTTTCCCCACGGTTATCACAGCCGGATGCTGGGTGAGGTCGGTTTGCCGGCTGATAATCGTTTGAATCCCCTGTATTATTTCTGCCGATACGACAATAGGGTCGATTCCGCTCCAGGGCTGGGAGCCATGCGACTGTTTCCCGAATACATTGATGTAGAACCAGTCGGAAGCGGCCATAATGCCGCCCGCGCGGTAGGTGATTTTGCCGACTTCGGTTTGGGAATTGATGTGCAAACCAAACATCGCTTCCAGTTTCGGATTGTCGAGCACGCCCTGTTTGATCATGAGTTCGGCGCCGCCCTCTTCGCCTTCCGGCGGCCCTTCTTCGGCGGGTTGAAAAACAAAAACCACGGTGCCTGCCAGGTCCTGGCGCATCTGTGACAGCACCTCTGCCGCGCCCATCAGTATGGCGACGTGGGAATCGTGCCCGCAGGCATGCATCACTCCGACATCTTCGCCATTATAAGTGGATTGTACTTTCGACTTGAACGGCAATGTCCCGCGTTCGATCACCGGCAAGGCGTCCATATCGGCCCGCAAACCAATAACTGGACCCGGTTTTCCGCCTTTCAAAATACCGACAACGCCAGTAAATGCGATGCCTGTGCGTACTTCAAGGCCGAGTTTACGCAGGTGCGCGGCTACTTTTTCTGCGGTTTGAAATTCACGGTTGGACAGTTCCGGATGCTCGTGAAAGTCGCGGCGCCAGGCCACAACTTTGGATTCCATGGCCGTACTCAGCCGCTCCGCCTTTACCTTAAGTGGCGATTGTGCGCATATATGGGTGATAAACAGGATGTTAAGAAAAAGAAAGAGCGCTATTTTCATGGCTACGTTTTTATTGAATGGTTGGATCGGCAATGTAAACAGATAAACCTGAACGATACTCAGTCAATTATTTACTTTTGCCGAAACGTATCAGTTTGAGTTACTTTTAATACAAATGCTTGAGTATCAGGCCGGATAGCCAATAACTGATAACCGACAACTCTACCTATGTCCCTCTACCGCAAATTACTGCTCCGGCTTTATCCATATAAAACCATTCAGGATGACTACATCACCCGGATGCAGGGTTCCATGGGTGGGGCGGGCATGCTGCACGACGGCAATATTTTTGCGATGGATTATGTCATCCGCAACCTGCCCGAAACGGGCGCGATACTGGAAATCGGTTCGTTTGCCGGATTATCAACCAATGTAATCGCCTGGCTGCTGCGCAAACATAACAGGAATAACCCGTTTTTTGGTTGCGATCCATGGGTTTACAACGGTTATTACGACGAGTCGCGCAAAGACGATGCCACGTATATGGCGTATTTCGAAGGCTGCCAACACATTGAAAGAGAGGCCTATACCGCGTTCATCCGGGAAAGTTTTATCCGAAATACGCTGTTTTTCAGCAATGACTACCGGCCTCATACCCTGCAACTGACTTCAGATGCTTTTTTTGAAGCCTGGGAGCAAAAACAAACCCAAACGGATGTATTCGGACGAACGGCGGTCCTCGGTGGTCCTTTGTCTTTTGTGTATGTAGATGGCGATCATTCTTATGAAGTGGCCCGCCGCGATGTAGTACACAGTCTGGAGCATCTGCTTCCCGGCGGCTTTTTGCTGCTCGACGATTCTGCCGATTTCTGGCGTTACGGCAGCGTACAACTGGCCAGGGAAATGAAGCGCTGGAAAGGGCTGGAACTGGTGATGAAAAATCCGAATTATCTCTTCCGGAAGCGTGAGGCGTGAGTCGTGAGACGTGAGTGGCACTTCGCTCAAGGTTTAAGTGTAAGCCTTGAGCGAAGTGCCACTCACGTCTCACGACTCACGATTCACGTAATACATATCCACCTCTCCAATATGTTTAGCCGGAAAACGCCCCCGGTACACACAGTCGAACCGATGGCGAATAAGCGCATAAGTCGCTTCCGAAATATTGATCTTATCGGCTTCGCAGGCCTGTTCCATTCGTGAAGCGATGTTGACCGTTTCTCCCCAGATGTCGTACGCCATTTTGGTACTCCCGACCACCCCTGCTACGACCGGGCCGGTGTGAATGCCAATCCGGATATCGAAAGGATAATTGAACTGCGCATTTTTTATATCCCTGTGGTTTACAACAAATTGCCTGATTTCCAGTGCTGCGCTGACCATATCGTGCGCATGTTTTTCAGAGAAAGACGGAATGCCCCCGACGCACATATAACTGTCGCCGATGGTTTTGATTTTTTCCAGCCCATGGCGCGTCATGATCTCGTCGAAGGCGCCGAAATAAAAGTCAATTTGTTCGACCAGTTCTTCGGCTGTCAGGGTGCGGGCAAAAGCGGAAAAACCGACAAAGTCTGTGAATAAAACAGTAGCCTGGTGGTAGGTTTTCGCCGCAACACGTCCCCGTTCTTTTAATTCACGCGCCGTTTCATCCGGAAAAATATTCAGCAATAAAGTATTGGCAACCTGGTGTTCTTCCCGGATCATCGCCAGTAAAGCGGCTTTGTTTTTTAAAAAACCTTCCATCAGGAAATAAGCCACGGTAGCGATGAAGGCAAAATTGAATTCAAAAAAGAGCAGGTGTATCTCCGGAGGAAGATTATTCGGGTTCGGACGGGCGAAATATTCCCAGACGCCTGCTGCCAGCAAGGAAAACAGGTAACAAAAGAAGGTGAGGCGCGCTGTTTGCAACCCGGCGAACATCATTGCGCCCAAAGGGGCCAGAAAAGCAGCCAAAACCACGCCGCTGCTACCCGTGAACCCGCCGTGTGTGATTTGTGCCGCCAACGGGAGCGCAATGGTCAAAACGAGTTGTGTGTTGCGGAAAATGCGAAAATGCCCCCTGATTTTGAATACAGCCAGGTTGATTAAAGTGGCCATCAGATATACCGCAGTAGTCCACCAGGTAAATGGTTGCCCAAAAAGGTAGTAAGCAAGGTTATAGGTGAAATCCAGCAGCGTGATTAAAATAATGATTGTCAACGCCAGTGTTCTGTACTCGATTTCCTCAGCCGACAGGTGCTGATAACCGAAATAACGGCTGAAGATGGTTTTCAAACGAGCAGGTAACATGGGGCAAACATAAGGAAAAGGGTCAAATTTCAGTTGCTTTCATCGGAGTCTTCGATGTGAAAGCGGTGGAAAATGCGGTGCGTTACCGGTGCTACAATGATACCGATAGCAGTGATAAAAACCACACCGCTGACCAGCGCATAGCAGGATGCGAATATTTTGCCGTTGTCCGTCGTGATAGGCGTTACCGGCCCCATACCGGAAAGTATCATCGAAGCATTGAGCAGGCTGTCTAAAAAACCCATACCGCAGGTAAGGTGATATCCGGCAACGCCCAGGCCCAGGAAAAACAGGATGATGAGCACACCTGCCAGCAAACTTTTTAACAGCCGGTTGTAAAACTGTTTTTTAGGCAGCAATTGCTGGTGTCTGGACTCGAAGTGGATCAAACGGTGTTTCATAAAAAAGAACAGTTAGAAACTGTAAATCTACGCCCGAACAGCCGTTACCCTTGTGTTTTGGATATGAAAAAATCGAGCAATACAGTGTAATCCACTGCTTGTTTGTTGGTTTCTTCCGTTGTCCAGCCCAATTCCTGTCCCATAAGTTGTGCTACAATTGGCGTTGCTTTTTTGGTTTGGCGCCAGTCCGTAATTTCCAGCCGGATGCGCCTGGCCAGAAAATCGCGGGGTGTGCAGGCCATTTCTTCCCGCACGGTATACACCACTTCTGCCTTCAGGAAGGGATATTCAGGCAGGATACGCGCTTCCCATGCGGTATTTTCCTGCGCCAAGCGACCGACTTGAACGGCCCGCGTGCCATATTTCCGGCTGAGATGCCGGCAAATATCCGCATCAAATCCGAATGTTGATTGCAGATCAGCAGCAACCTGATTGTTCCAGCCTTCAGCTCCGACAAGCAAGTGTTTTTCGCTCCGGCATGCCGCATGGCTGCCTAAAAGCCGGCAAACGGTATCGATGGTATCTTTTGCCATCAGCCGATAGGTCGTCCATTTGCCGCCGAGCAGGCTGAGCAATCCCGACAAAGTGTCGAGTTCTACTTCGTGGTCGCGCAGCAATGTTTTGGTAGTCGACCCGTTTTCGTTGCCGGTATGTGGCGCCAGCAAGGGCCTGAGGCCGCCAAACCCGGCAGCAACCTCCTTTTTATCTATTTTTTCTTTCAAAAAAGGTTGAAGCGTCTCCAGTAAAAAATCGATTTCTGTCGCATCCAGTATGGGTTCCCGGCCTTGTTCGGAATAAGGGTCATCGGTAGTGCCCAACAGCAATACCCCTTCAAAAGGCACGGCAAACACCACCCGCCCGTCCTTCGTTTTCGGTATCAGCATGGCGTCGGCGCTGTTTAAAACGCGGTAAGGTAGTGTTACATGTACGCCTTTGGACGGCCGGATACGCTGCATACAGGCCGGATTGGCCAGTTGCCTGATGTGGTCGGCGCCCGCGCCGGTACAGTTGATCACCCATTTTGAACGGATCGGAAAAGACGTTTCGCTCAGTTTGTCCATTACCTGCACGGCTTCGATTTTTTGTTGGCTATCTTTTTGAAAACCAACCACTTGGGTGTAGTTGACCACTGTTGCTCCCGCTTCGTCGGCACTGTGCACCAGGGCGATACAATACCGTGCATCGTCCAGTTGGCCATCGTAATAGAGCACTGCACTGTGGATGTGCGGGCTTAACCCCGGCATACGGCGAAGCGCTTCTTTTTTGGTAAGCCAGCGGCTGCGGGGCAGGTGGTCTTTACCTGAAGCAAACCAGTCGTAGAGTTTCAATCCTATGCTGAAATAAAGCCCTTCCCACCAACTAAAAACGGGGGTGATCAACCCCAGCGGTTGGGCGAGGTGCGGCGCGTTTTCAAGTACGATATGGCGCTCATTCAGTCCGTGGCGTACCTGCCTGAGTTGTGCAAAATCCAGGTTTTTAAACGCTTGTTCGAGGTAACGCACACCGCCATGCACCAGTTTGGTGCTTTTGGAAGAGGTTTCCGCTGCAAAATCGTTTTGATCAATCAGGGCCACCTGTAACCCACGCAGGGCTGCGTCCAGGGCGCAACCGGCGCCCGAAGCGCCGGCGCCGATAATGCAAAGATCAAATTGCCGGGTTTTTAATTGCTGGATATTGTGGGTGCGGTTCATGGTCCGTATATCTGCAAGAATCGTTCCTTATGGACATAAAAACGGGTCAACCAAAGTTCATCTTGGATTGACCCGTTCAAAAATGTTGCTGATGAGGGTGTATTTTTGCTTTAGCTCAAAACTGGTTGCTCTCCTAAAATCTGTAGAGCATGGTTAAGAATAGTAGGATCTTCTAAATGTACAATGCCGCCGTTAGGGCCGGGTTCGAGATGCCATTCCACCAATTGCCCGTCTTTGTATTGATGCGCTCCAAAATAATTGCGTACGGTTTGCTCCTCAATGTTCAGGTCTTGTGCAATTCTTGACACACTTCCACTGGGGAGCGCGTGCTTGATACGGCGTAATTCTTCAAATGTAATGTTCATAATCCTAAAAGTTTGGTGAACAATATAATTTCATTGGCAACAGGATTTGCCCCGAAAAGTTTCCCTAAGGTATGTGTATTGCCAAAGAAAAAACAAGAAAAAAATATGAAAAATTTTAAGCCCGTTTCCCGGGAATTCCCCGCCGCTTGACGTGCATATGTTGTTTCATTGGATGCAAGCCGGCGCCGTTTGGCATATCATTAACGGTAATTCAAACATTTCAGTTTTTTTGCCTTTTCCACGGTGCTGAAAACGCCCTACCTTTACCGCGTTAACCCTCTTTATTCAAGCGGCTCAATAACCATTACATGTTTTTGCACATTGTTTCTTTCGATATTCCATATCCTGCCAATTACGGCGGGGTAATCGTTATTTTTAATCAGATCAAAGCCCTGCACAAGCAGGGTGTAAAAGTGATTTTGCACTGTTTTCAGTATGGAGACCGGATTCCTCAGACAGAACTGGAGCATTATTGCCATGAAGTACACTATTACAAGCGCAGTCGCTCGGTTTTTTACCAGATCAGCCTGCTGCCGTTTATCATGCGGACGCGTGAAAACAGCAACTTGTTGAAACGCCTGCGCAAGGATAACCACCCGATCCTTTTTGAAGGCATGCACACCGCCGCCTATGTGTGGCACAAAAAACTGCGCGGGCGCCAGAAAATCGTTCGGATGCACAATGTCGAGTGGCAGTATTACGAAAATCTTTCCCGCCTGACTCCACCGACCGAGCCGCTGGAAAAAACCTACTATTTTGTAGAAAGTATCAAATTGCAGCGGATAGAACCTAAAGTGGTCCTGCACACGGACGAGATCCTTACGCTGTCGATGAATGACACCAATTATTACAAAGAATTCAAAGCCAATACGCACTATATCCCGGCTTTCCACCCCAACGTTACGGTTGAAAGTCAGTTAGGCCGGGGCGAATACGTGTTGTTTCACGGCAAACTCAGCGTACCCGACAATGACCAGGCCGCCACCTGGCTGATAGAGGAGGTATTTTCCAAAATTGATGTGCCTTTTATTATTGCCGGCATGGAACCTACGGGCCACCTGCGCGACCTGGTGCAGCAATATGAACACATTCAATTGATTGAAAACCCGGATGAACGCCGGATGAATGAATTGATCACTTCTGCGCACATCAATCTGCTGGTCTCCTTCCAGGCGGCTGGTATTAAACTCAAATTGATCAATGCGCTGTTCCGGGGCCGATTTTGTGTCGTGAACAACCTGATGGTGAGTGGAACAGGGCTTGCCAAATTGTGTTACGTGCGCAATTCGGCGGCAGCCATTCGCCAGACGATAGAAGCGCTGATCAATGCGCCGTTCGAACGGAGTAGGGTAGAAGAGCGGCGGACTTTGCTGGAAACCGAGTTTTCCAATGAACTCAATGCCAAAAAACTGATGGAAATTATTAAGTTTCAGAATGGGTGATTTTTTACCACATAGGCACATAGGTCTTCCACATAGTTCACATAGATTCGAACGTGATTTTTTCTATGTGAACTATGTGGAAGACCTATGTGCCTATGTGGTAAAAAACGACCCGGCATTAATTTTCAAAAAAAATTGAAAGTTGTGAACAATACCCGTTTCAATGGGTTTTGCTTGCAATAATTACCATTGCTCCGGCGCATTTTCCGGGGATCATTTTTTCAAATTCAGGTAACATATGCGTAGCGCGGAACAAATCGATGTACTCCTTCAGGACCGGGAACTCAGTGCAGATCATCGACAGATAGCCCAAAAAATACTTGACAATCAACGAATTACGTTTGAAGAAGGCGTTTTTTTATTCGAGCACGGCGACCTTGCATATGTAGGCGCGCTGGCCAACTTTGTCCGGGAACGCAAAAACGGTGATTCCACTTATTTCAACCGGAATTTCCACATTGAACCGACCAACCTCTGCGTATACGATTGCAAGTTTTGTTCGTATTCCCGCCTGATCAAGCAGCGCAATGACGCCAATGCCTGGGCATTTTCGATGGACGACATGATGGACATCGTGCGGAAATACGACGGACAACCGGTGACGGAAGTGCATATCGTAGGCGGCGTGCTACCACAGTATGACCTGACTTTTTACCGCGACTTATTTACAAAAATAAAGGAACACCGCCCCGAACTGCATGTAAAAGCCCTTACGCCGGTGGAGTACCATTACATTTTCAAAAAAGGGAAAGTCAGTTACGAAGAGGGCATGCGGATGATGAAGGAAGCGGGCCTTGACAGTATGCCGGGCGGCGGCGCTGAAATTTTTCACCCGGAGATCAGGGAACAAATTGCCGCGGACAAATGTGATGCCGATCAATGGCTGCGCATCCACGAAGTCTGGCATGAACTGGGTATGCGTTCCAACGCCACTATTCTGTACGGCCATATCGAAAAGTTCCACCACCGCATCGACCATATGGAGCGCCTGCGCCAGTTACAGGATAAAACCGGCGGGTTTCAGACGTTTATTCCGCTGAAATTCCGTAACCAGGACAACCAGATGAGCCATATTGCTGAAAGTACTGCGGTGGAAGACCTGCGCAACTATGCCATCAGCCGCATTTACCTCGATAATTTTGACCACATCAAAACCTACTGGCCCATGATTGGTCGCCAGATCGCGCAGATGTCGCTGGCTTTCGGCGTGGACGACCTGGACGGCACCATTGACGATACCACAAAAATTTATTCCATGGCAGGCTCCGAAGAACAAAACCCGACATTGACCACACAACAATTGGTGGACATGATTCGCAGGGTAGGCCGCCGGCCCATCGAACGGGATACTTTGTATAATGTATTAAACGATTTCACGGATACTGTTTTTGAAGAAGATAAGGCGTACAGGGGCTATATTGAACTGCCGGTGCTGAATTAGTTATTGGTTATCAGTTATCAGTTATCAGT
>JADLCC010000324.1 GCA_020847425.1 Saprospiraceae bacterium | reverse complement strand
TTCGGCGCTGATATGAAAGTGGCATTGCTCAACGACGGCCCGGTTACCATTCTGATCGATTCTAAAAACAAAGAATAGTCCGGGGAGTTGCACGCGTTTAAAAAAGCCGCAATACATCGGGCACTTCTTCCTGCAAATCCGACGCATCGTATGCTGTGGAATTTAAGCGTTCCGAAACCCGGTACATACGGAGCAGTCCATTTTCAGGCGGCTGAAGGATGTCTGTTATTTTTTCAGCAGGCATATCGGAAAGCCACATCTCCTGCATTTCTTTTGAAGGAAGTATCAACGGCATCCGGTTGTGCAAGGCTGCCATTTCTTCGTTGGGGCCGGTTGTGATAATCGAAAAAGTTTTCAGTTCGTTTGCTCCTGCGCCCCAGGTATCCCAAATCCCGGCCATAAACATCAGGGCGCCGTTTTTAAGCAAAATACGATACGGCAGTTTTCGCCCGTCCGGTTCTTTCCGCCATTCGTAAAAACTATCGGCCGGCACCAGGCATCTCCTGGACTGGATAACTTCCCGAAACGATGGTTTTTCAAAAATGCTTTCCGAACGGGCATTGATCAGTTTTCCACTGTTCACACCATCGCGGCTCCAGGAAGGCACCAGCCCCCAGTTCATTTCACTGAGTTGCGCAGGCTGGTCATTGGCAATTACATACGCCGATTGGGTGGGAGCGATGTTGTAGCGTATTTTCCATGTGACGGGTTGCTTCACATCGCGCAGTTGTTCGGATTTTTGTTGGGAACTCGGGGCAAGTGCATATCGGCCACACATAGATGTTGACAGGAGTGTTTTTGTTTTAAAAAAAACGATACAAAAGAGATTCTTTTCACCTTAAAAGTAAGGTTTTGTTTCGCCAGTTGGCCCTGAAAATTTACAATTTCTTCATTTTGAACCTGTTCGCTAGATCAACTTCTTGTTTGAAACAGTTACAAACATTATAAAATATAACCTTTCTAAAAATCTGATAATCAGCGCCTTAATCTCCATAATACGGTGTGTATAAGTATGGCAGTAATGCACCGCTCTCCACATCGCAGCGCAAAAGTTATCCACACAGGGCAATTTGGGGCCGGGCAATGTTTGTAACGCCTGTTTTGTAAACGTCAGCTAACAGCCGTGGGGAAAATGAAATGGCCAACGAGGCGTTTATCCAGATTTTTGCCTTTACGTGTGTATAACCTTGCAAAAGATTGATTCTAAACGCGCTTCTTTCCACAAAAAATGTGGATAAACATGGTAACTGTTGGTAGTCTGGAAGATGGTATCGATAGTTATAAGGTTTTCCACAAATTAACACCACTGATGATGGCGACTGTTTTTTTAATTTAAATCATCTAAAATTAATAAAGGGAAGTTACCTTCCTAAAAGCGAACGATATAAAGGTTCTACTTTTGTGTCAAGTTTTTTTGAACGAAAAAATAAAGGACCTATATGTTTCGCTTTACGGAGGATACGCGTATTTCAAAGGCAGTAAAAATTTGGTTGCTCACCGGTTTGCTTATGGTTTTTATGCAAATCGTTATTGGGGGAATTACACGACTGACGGGAAGTGGCCTGAGCATTACGCGCTGGGAAATAGTGACAGGGGCGCTACCGCCTCTGAATGAGGCGCAGTGGCAAGATGAGTTCGCTTTGTACCAACAGACGCCGCAGTACCATAAGATCAACCAGGGCATGTCTCTGGACGCATTCAAGTTCATTTATTTCTGGGAGTATTTCCACAGGTTGTGGGCCCGTCTGATGTTTTTTGTGTTTGTGATCCCTTTTGCTTTCTTTCTGTATCGCGGCATGTTCTCCAGGCGTTTGTTGCCCCGCATGCTGATCGTTGTAGCCTTGGCAGGGTTGGAAGGTTTCTTTGGATGGATCATGGTAGCCAGCGGCCTGATTCAGCGCCCATGGGTAAACGCCTACAACCTGACGTTGCACCTTTGTATGGCGATCGTGATTTTTAACTACCTGCTCTGGACAATATTTATCGTGTATCAACCCATAAAGGACGGTGCCGTTCCTAAGCGCTGGGGAAATAAATTTGCGTGGTTCATGGTTGCGCTGGCATTTATTCAAATTGCATTGGGCGCAATGATGTCGGGTACAAAGGCCGGATTGAGTTACCCCACCTGGCCTGATATGAATGGCCACTACCTGCCGGGCATCCTGTTGGACGGATCCAGTTGGATCCCCGAAAATTTCAGGAATTACGATATCAATGCATTTATGCCTACCTTGATACAGTTTTTACACCGCAATACGGCATACCTGCTCTCGGCACTCATTTTTTACTTTGTTTGGCGAATAAACAAACAAACGTCGATCTCTCGTTTGCTGCGGTTGGGGAATATTGCGCTGGTCGTCATGTTACTGTTACAGGTCCTGCTTGGAATTTTTACATTAATTCATTGTAAAGGCTCTATCCCGGTAACTCTTGGTGTCTTGCATCAGGCCGGCGCTATTTTTCTGATGGGTATACTTTTGTTTGTTACCTATCTGATGGAAACTCCGGATAAGCCACGCCTGACAGAAAACTAAAGCGTATTCAAAAATGTACTGTGGTGGAGACCACACTCATTTTGTACAAATGATTTAGTTTACTGGTTTTTGCTATTTTTGCACAACTTATTCTGAAACACTACGAATGACATTATCAGTAAAAGAAGAAAACGGTCTACGCTACATCGAGTCTGGAACCAAAGGTGAAACATTACTTTTACTCCACGGACTCTTTGGTGCTTTGAGCAATTTTCAAGGAATCATCAATCATTTCTCGACCAACTACAATGTAGTTGTGCCGCTCCTGCCCATTTATGAAATGCCCATTATGCAGGTATCTGTGATGGGCCTGGTTGATTTTACAACCAAGTTCGTGGAGCACAAGGGCTATGACAAAGTACACCTGCTGGGCAACTCTCTGGGTGGGCATGTCGCATTACTTTATGCGCTGGCACATCCTGAACGTGTTGCCTCTATTACGTTGACTGGTAGTTCCGGTTTGTTTGAGAGCGCATTCGGGACCGCTTTTCCGAAACGCGGCGACTATGAATATATCAAGAATAAAACGGCCGAAACTTTTTATGATCCTGCAGTCGCCAGCAAAGAACTGGTGGATGAGGTTTTTGATATCGTCAATGACCGCAACAAAGCCATCCGTGTAGTCGCTACAGCCAAGTCGGCTGTACGCCACAACCTGGGAGATAAATTACATAAGATTAAAGCACCTACCCTTCTGATCTGGGGGAAACAGGATTCCGTGACGCCTCCTTTTGTCGGGGAAAAATTTCATGAATTGATTTCGGGTTCCCGGCTATACTTTTTAGATGAGTGCGGGCATGCACCTATGATGGAAAAACCAGAAGACTTCAATGCTATTCTGGATGGTTTTCTGAAAGAAGTTGTTGAAAAAAATACGGTTGCCTGAAGTTTTGGGTTGAACCAAATGCGTGAAACATAAAAAAATCTCCTGTAACGAATGTTACAGGAGATTTTTGCTTTAAAATGCTGATTATCAGGTGTTTGTATAGAAAACTGCACAAAAATCACCCTTTTTTAGCCACTCCCCCTTTTACATATGAATAGCCCTGTTTGCCGTAGCGGCCAGGCAGGCTTCTTTAAATGCTTCAGTATAGGTAGGGTGTGCATGACTCATCCGGGCAGCATCTTCTGCCGAGGCCCTGAACTCCATCAATGCTACCGCTTCTGCAATCATATCCGCTGCGCGGGCGCCGACGATATGAACGCCCAGGATTTCGTCAGTTTCTTTGTGCGCCAGCACCTTGACCATGCCATCCAAATCCATTGAAGCGCGGGCGCGACCCAATGCACGGAATGGAAATTTTCCAGGTTTATAAGGTGTCCCCAATTCTTTAAGTTGCTCTTCCGTATATCCTACGGCGGCTACTTCTGGCCAGGTATACACAACTCCTGGAATCAGGTTGTAATGGATGTGTGGTTTTTGCCCTGCCATTACTTCCGCTACGAACACCCCTTCCTCTTCCGCTTTATGTGCAAGCATGGCGCCTTCAATAACATCGCCGATGGCATAAACTCCTGGCACGGATGTCTGCAAATGTTGGTCGACAGGAATTCGACCTTTTTCATCCAGGGTGATGCCGATCTGATCCAGACCCAGATTGTCCGTATATGGTCGGCGGCCAATAGCAACCAGGCAATAATCGACATCCCAACTCAGCGTTTTGGATTCGTCGTCGCGACTTTTTGCCACCACTTTCACTTTCGTTTTTGATGGCGTTACATCCGTTACAGCATGCCGCAGGTGAAATTGCATACCTAAATTTTTCAGACTCTTTTGTAGTTCACGGCTACAGTCGCTGTCCATTCCCGCAATGATCCGATCCAGAAACTCCACCACATGCACCTCCGTTCCAAGCCGCGCATAAACACTGCCCAGTTCCAGCCCGATAACCCCGCCTCCAATGATGACCATACTGCCGGGCACTTTTTCAATATTGAGCGCTTCGGTGGAAGTGATAACCCGTTGTTTGTCGTAATTGAAATTTGCCGGCATCACAGGTTTTGAGCCGGTTGCAATGATGACGCGTTGGGTCTCTATTTCCATAGAATCCTGAGCGCTTATTCTGATCCTGTTTTTATTGACAAATGACCCATGTCCGTGGTACACATCGATCTTGTTTTTCTTCATCAGGAATTCAATCCCTTTGTTGTTTTCGAGTACAACATCTCTTTTACGTTTAATCATTTGAGGCATGTTGACCTTCAGGTCTTTTAGGTCGATGCCGTGTGTTTTGAAATGATCGTGGGCATTGTGGAAATGTTCGGTCGAATCGAGCAACGCTTTGGAAGGGATGCAACCTACGTTCAGGCAGGTTCCACCCAGCACAGGGTAACGCTCTATCAAAGCAGTTTTCATTCCCAATTGAGCGCAGCGAATTGCGGCCACATATCCTCCCGGTCCGGAGCCGATGACAGTAACGTCGTAAGTCATTGATGTATGTTATTATGAATGGTAGTATATGGTTTCATTGAAAAAGGAAATATACACGGATAATTTGGTGCTGCAAAAGTAGGAGACATCGGAGTACTTGAAGTCCTGTCGGACGCCTTTTTTAATCAGTATCTTCATCAACTTTGCGCTGAAACACAGTGAGTGGAAACAACGCAGATAGGCTCAATGTTCCACGTGGAACATTAGATTGTGTACCGGCTTAATAACCAGGCCTTGAAGTCTGCATAGTCGGTACTCATCTGCACGGCATGTTTTTCTGAAGCGCTCATGGATTGTAAACGTTCGGGTACTTCGATGGTTTGTTCCAGTATAGACTCTACATCCTCGATGAACTTGGAAGGGTGAGCCGTCTCTAGCACAACGCCCAAATGCCCCGGATTTGTTTTCTGGAACTCACGAAACGCCAGGTATCCAACGGCTCCGTGTGGATCAATGATGTAATTGTACCGCTGCTTTATTTCCTTCATCGCTACTTTGGTTTCTGCGTCTGTGAAACTGAAGCCACTGATATCCTGTCGCATATTGTTCCACGTGGAACAATAGATGTCGAGCATCCGCGCGAAATTAGAAGGCGCTCCGACGTCCATGGCGTTGGATAGGGTGCGTTGTGAGGTGCGAGGCGTGTAAGCGCCACTGGCCAGATACTCCGGCACTACGTCGTTTGCATTGGTAGCGGCAATAAAATGGGCGACTGGAAGCCCCATTTTTTGGGCCAGCAACCCTGCGGTCAGGTTTCCAAAGTTGCCGGAAGGAATAGAAAATACCACCGGCTTGCCCTGGTCCGCCACCTGTTTGTAGGCTTCAAAGTAGTAAAATGATTGTGGGATCAACCGGGCAATGTTGATGCTATTGGCCGAACTCAGGCGGATTGGCTTGGTTACTGTACTATCCAGGAAGGCTTTTTTTACCAGTGTCTGGCAATCATCGAAGGTGCCAGCCACCTCCAGCGCAGTGATGTTGTGCCCCAATGTGGTCAATTGTTTTTCCTGTAAGGGGCTGACTTTTCCGGATGGATACAAGATGACCACCTGAATACCGGGCGTCTTGTAAAAGCCGGCGGCAACAGCGCCACCCGTATCGCCGGATGTAGCCACCAGGATGACCAGTTCATTGCCTTCTTTCCGGTTGAAATAGGACATGGTCTGGGCCATAAACCGTGCGCCAAAATCTTTAAAAGCCAGAGATGGTCCGTGAAACAATTCGAGGATGTATGTTTCGTCATCAAGTTTTATCGCAGGAGCAGGGAAGTCGATGGCCGTTTCAATGATCCGACGGATCTCGTTTTCAGGAATATCGGCATGCAGCAGGTTGCGGGTAATTTCAAAAGCAATTTCCTGGAAGGAATAGTTGCGGAGGTTTTGCAGGAAATGATCGGATAGCCGCGGGATTTCCACAGGCATAAAAAGTCCATTGTCGTCGGGTAATCCTTTGAAAATTGCCTCTTCCAGACTTGCACGCAGGGCAGGGTTGTTGGTGCTGTAAAATTGCATTTGTTGTATCCGTTTGTGTTGTGTAAAGTGTTGGTGTGGTTTGGACGGCAATAAATGGTGTGCGGGCAAGTGGAACTATATCTTCGTAATTACAAATTCTACTCTTCGGTTTTTTTGGCGCTGTTCATCTGAACTGTTGTCCGTCAAAGGGAACTTCGGACCGTGTCCAACGATCTCCATACGGTTGGATGCGATACCTTTTTGAACTAGAAATTCCCGGATGGCAGCAGCACGTTCTTCAGATAATTGCATGAGGTCTTCGGCTTTCCCAATGTTATCGGTATGCCCTTCAATCCGGATTTGGAGGCTGGGATTTTCCATTAAAACGGAAAACAAACGGTTCAATTCCGGGTATGAACTTTCTAAAATGATTGCTTTGGATTGTTGGAAAAAGATGGCTTGTAAAGGAATCCGGGTGTTTACTTCAGCAGGATCCAGGAATAAATCGACAAAGTATTCCTGAAAATAATAGTGATCGCGCCGCAGCAATATGGTATCGGTCTGCCCTAAAAATGCCGGTTTTGCCGGGGTCAGGGTAAAGGGAATACCTTTCGGGATTTTGAAGCGAAAGGCGCCATTGTCTGAAGTGATCATGTCTGCAAGTCCGGTTTCTTCTGGGGCGGCATACCTGATGGTAACGTTTTGCATCAGAGCACCTGTCTTCCTGTTCAACACCCGGCCAATCACTTCGATTTCCGTAGGTTGAGGCGGAGCAATCTGTACCCGGTAAATATCACTGTTGCCGCCCCTGCGGGAAGAAAAGTACAGGTACCCCGAAGTCATATTGAAATATGGCTGGCTGTCGTCTGCTGTCGAGTTGATCGGCTCTACCAGCCGGATTGGGCTGCTCCAGTTGCGCCAGGTGCCGTCGAGGCGTTTGCACATAAAAATGTCATTGCCCCCCGAACTCTCTCCCCTGTTGGAGGAGAAAAATAAGGTCACATTGTCTTCGGATAAAAAAGGAGTTGTTTCCCGCCTGCTGGAATTAACCAGGTTGCCCAGGTGCTGCGGGCTGCTCCATTGGTGCGGGCCTTCCCGGAAACACACATATAAATCCATTTCCTTTGAGTCATGCCGCGCGGCAGAGAGGATCAAAACCTTCCCGTCAAAACTCATGGTGAGACTTACATCGGAAGTGATGGTGTAGTAGTCCTTGATTTCAACGGGAAGCGGCGTGGTCCAGTCATTCGCCTGGTCCGATTTTTTTTGAACAAAAGAAAATCCTTTACTCAACCCTCCCCGGGCGGGGTATTGATTGATAACGTAAAATGTGCTGGAATTTGGAGTTGTCGCAACGAGGCTATTGGGCAGTGCATTGTTGAGCGGAAAGCCGGGATGTATTATGCTTGTGAATTGCCCGACCGAGTCGCCGCCGGCGATCCAGATATCCTGGTTGAATGCAGACCGAATGGGGTCATGCACTGCTTTGCCATTGATCTCGGTATAAACCTCGGAAAGAAACTGAATATATGCTGTGGCAGAAAGTTTGGCAGATTGATCAACGGAATCGACCAGAAGCGTCCGGTCAAACTCAGGGTACGCAACGCGGGTGAAGTAAAGCGTTTTTCCATCTCTGCCAGGCACCGGTGAAATTTCATCATAAGTGGAGTTGATAAAATCCGGCAGTTTTTCCAGTAAAAAATCTTGCGCCAGACCATCTTGCTGCACCAACAAAAACAAAACAAGAAGCGGATAAAAAATACGAGTCATTTCAAGTGCAAATAAAAATTTTCTTTCTCACGCATGGTCTTTTCTTCTCGGGGTGTTTTGTCTCCGTATCCGATCATATGTAAAACGCCATGAACCATTACACGGTATAGTTCCTCATAAAAAGAGACGTTGTTGTTTTGCGCATTTTCAGCAACGCGCTCGGAGCTGATAAACATGTCTCCATGCACCGCCTCGTCGTCGTAAGGAAAAGTGATAATGTCTGTGTAATAATCGTGGTCCAGGTATTCGACATTAATCTTGCGCAAATACTCATCCGAACAAAAAATATAATTCACCTCAAAAAAAGGTTTCCCTTCTTTTTCCGCAACGGAACATAACCACGTTTTGAGTTTTTCTTCGTCGGGAATTTCGAAGTTGACATCTTCAAAATGAAAAAGAATTACATTTTCATCTTGCTCATCATCAAACGGGAATTCTGGATAATCCATAAACTTGAAATATCTGGATAAAAAAACATGAGCTATCACGTTTGCTCGTTTGAAACGAGGTGTGATAGCTCATGTCTTATGGAAATGTAAAGTTATAATGGTTGTACGATACAACACGTACAAAAAATCCTTCGGTGCAAATAATACTCCGTACGAAGCAAAAATCCGGATTAATCTATTTTAAAGCGCATCTCCACAGTACTGCCTCCGCGGGAAAAACGGCACTCATCACTCAGGTTTCGCATCAGAAATAATCCGCGGCCACCACATTTGTCCAAACATTCTACATTGGTTGGATCAGGTACGCCATGTGGGTCAAAACCAGGACCTTCATCCGATACGCGGATAGAAAGCGCATCTTTCTGGTGACGAAGTGAAATACAAACAGTTTTGGAGCAATCTCCGCCGTTTCCATGCAGTATCGCATTGGTAACCGCTTCTGTGAGACTAACTAGAATATTGCCATGTGTACAGGATGAAAGTTTATAACGAGTCGCCACATCATGTACAAACGGTTCGACTCTGGATACACTTTGGGGATCGGACGTAAGGGTAAGATTCGTGTGTAAGTCGCTCATTCGCAAATTTTTGTTATCAAATCCGGTTATTGACTGCAACATTTCAGGATCGGTATTGGGTGGTTGAAGATGCTATAACAATCAAATTACCAGTTTTGGTTGACCGAAAATTCGGAAACCACTCTGGATTAAACTTTCCAACTGGGGTCAATAAATCAACCACTGAATGAAAAGAGCTGCAATTTAAGATTTTGTTAATACTCGGCGCAAGGGGCAGCGCAAAAAAAGTTCCTGTTTTTTCAGAAAAAGGTTGTTTTCGGACGTTTTTTGGTCGAAAAGTCACAAGTTTAACATTTGAAACTTTTCACATGACCTTTAAAATCACTGGAATCGACAGATTTTGGTCAGTATGAAGGTGGGCTAGCGTATAATAAACATTTGTTAAGGATTAAACTCCATGTTTTTTCATCCGTCTTCACTAGGTAGCAACTGTCATAATCCAAACAACAAGTACATAGAACATAATTATGGAAAAAAAGATGCAAAAACTCAAACACTTGTCCTGGCGGCTCGGGTTCGGCCCGCGCACCAAAAGTTGGGATAAGTGGACTGCGCTTCCCGAAGCCAACTGGTGGCCCAAAATGAAAGACGATGCAGCAGTCAAGCCCGAATATTTTGATGTGGCTGACAGTGCGGTCAAAGGTTTGCTGATGGGTTTGGGCGAGTTGGGGAAAATGGAGCGCCGCGAACTCGATCAGGCCGATAAAAAACGTTTGCGCGAACAGAGCCGCGACGACCTGCGCAACCTGAACTTGTTGTGGCTGGAAGAAATGACCCATTCCAAAGCACAGTTGAGGGAAAAAATAGCCTTGTTCTGGCACGGCCACTTTGCCAGCCGGAATATCAATATCCTGTACCAGCAACAGTTGTTACAAGTAATCAGGGAGAACGCCCTGGGCAATTTTGGCGATATGCTGCGGGCCGTTTCAAAAAGTGCCGCCATGATTGCTTTTTTGAATAACCAGCAGAACAAAAAACAGCACCCGAACGAAAACTTTGCCCGTGAAGTAATGGAACTGTTTACCATGGGCCGGGGCAATTATAAGGAAACGGATATCAAAGAGGCCGCCCGTGCTTTCACAGGCTGGAGTTTCAAGTTGAACGGCGATTTTGTCTTTCGCCCCTTCGACCATGATAAAGAATCCAAGACACTGCTGGGAAAATCAGGCGCTTTCGATGGCGACGATGTGCTGGATATTTTGCTTGAAAAACGGCAAACCGCAACGTACATCGCCCAAAAAATGTATCGCTTCCTGGTAAACGACACGCTGATCCCGGAAGAGCGGATCAAATGGCTGGGCGACCGCTTTTATGACTCCGGGTATCAAATCATGCGGCTGCTCGATGATATTGTACGCAGCGAGTGGTTTTATGCGCCTGAAAACATGGGTAACCGGATAAAATCGCCCGTGGAGCACTGGATTGGTATTCGCCGGGTTTTACCGCTGGAACTGGAGGACCCCGAAGTGCAGTTGAAACTCCAGCGCGCACTCGATCATATTCTTTTTTACCCGCCTAATGTTGCAGGATGGCCCGGTGGAAAAGCCTGGATCGACAGCAGTTCACTTATGCTCCGGATGCGCATTCCTCAACTGATCGTTGACCGGGGCGACCTCGACGTACAAACCAAAGACGACGACGACCAGCAAATGGGTATGCAAAATAAAAACCAGGC
>JADLCC010000323.1 GCA_020847425.1 Saprospiraceae bacterium | reverse complement strand
TAATTGGAAAAGGCAATGTGCCTT
Organism: Saprospiraceae bacterium; assembly: GCA_020847425.1. Taxonomy (GTDB): domain Bacteria; phylum Bacteroidota; class Bacteroidia; order Chitinophagales; family Saprospiraceae; genus M3007. The sequence continues at coordinate 20,770 of JADLCC010000323.1, read as the reverse complement.
ATCAACTGCGCTCCGGACTTTGCCTCGAAACGCAGCATTACCCGGATTCGCCGAATCAGCCGGCCTTCCCAAGCACGGTGCTGCGGCCTGGCGAAAAATACCAAACGACGACGGTGTACAGGTTTTTGGTGAAGTAGATTTTTACCACATAGGCACATAGTTTTTACACATAGATCACATAGAACTTGAGTGTAATTTCTCTATGTGATCTATGTGTAAAAACTATGTGCCTATGTGGTAAAAATCTCAATGCCCGCAAACGCACTTCATCTCCTGACAAGTATGACTCATGCCTGCGCCGCTGGTCTGCGTACCCGGCATTTCAAACCAGAACTTGTTTCGTTTGGTATTGTAATTTCCGGTTTCATCCAGCGTGGACGCATCGAAAAGTCGCCCGTTTACCATTACGTAACGAATTGATTCCGAGTTTTTTATATCATCCAGAGGATTTTTGTCCAGCACAATCAGGTCGGCGAGTTTTCCGGCTTTCAGGGAGCCGATCTCTTTGTCCACACCCAGGTGCAGGGCCCCGTTAATGGTCGCACATTTCAGCGCCTGCAGGTTGCTCATGCCACCTTGCTGAAGCATCCAGAGTTCCCAGTGTGCGCCGAGCCCGTTGAGTTGTCCGTGTGCGCCCAGGTTGATATTAACGCCGGCATCCTGGAGTTTTTTACAGGATTGGCTGACCAGAATATGGCCGTTCTGGTATTCTTCTTCGGGCGCCATGTTGCGGTGGCGGCTGCGTTCGTCGAGGATGTGTTTGGGGGTAAAATGCGTCAGCGGCTCTTTTTTCCAGACATCAGTGTTTTGGTACCAAAAGTATTCACCGTTGAGGCTGCCGTAATTGACGATCAGGGTAGGCGTGTTGTGGGTTTTGGTTTTGCTCCACAAACTGATCACATCGGAATACAGCGGCGCTACCGGGAGGTTGTGTTCGATAGACGTGTGGCCATCTACCACTTCCGACAGATTATGGTGGAAAAACGAGCCGCCTTCCGGCACGACCAGCATACCCAGTTCGCGGGCTGCGGCAATAATTTGCTGGCGTTGTTCGCGCCTCGGCTGGTTATAACTTTTTACGGAAAATGCGCCCCAGGCTTTGGTGCGGCGCAATGCGGAGCGCGCATCATCCAGCGAATTGATCGGCGCTTTGAAATCGCCGTCGGCTCCATACAAAATCGTACCGGTGGAAAAGAGCCTCGGCCCGACCATACGGCCCGCCTTGAGCATCTCTGCGTTGCTGAATGCCATTTCCGAATTGACGGATGGATCGTGCTGGGTGGTGACGCCATAGGCAAGTTGTGCGTAGTATTCCCATTGCTTTTGCGGGTTCAAACCATAGCGGAAATTGCCGGGATGCGCGTGCACGTCGATGATGCCCGGCATGAGGGTTTTGCCGCTGCAATCAACGATTTTTGGGTTGTTTACCCTGAAATGGGCGGCCTGGTATTCCGTTTGAGTACCAACAAAAGTGATTTTGTTGCCTTCGACCACCAGCACGCCGTTCTCAATGACGCGGTCGTTTTCCATGGTGATAATCCGGGCATTTTCAAACACAAGCGACCCTGCCGGGACGTCACTCTGAATAGTCAGCCCGATTTTTAGCCCTGCCGTATCCAGCGGTGGCAAGGTATCGGGTGCGCCTGCAACAAATGCAAAGCGTTCAGACAGTTCGATCGTATAATATTTATCGCCGAGGGTATAATGCAGTTTTTTGGAATCGCCGCTCCAGTGCAGGTTGTATCCTGCGTCGCGGCTGACTTGCGTGACGGGCACCGCCTTTGTATCCGCACTGAGGTCGATCGTTTTGCCCAATGGGGGCAATGCACAAACATACGTTTTATGCAATTCGCTGAAAGCCAGCCATTTGCCATCCGGAGAGGGTGTCCATTGGTTGGTGTATTTGCCTTTAAAATGAATACGCTCGTCCTTCCCGTTGAGGTCGTACGATTTCATGGATTTATCCAGTCCGCCGAACAAAGCCCCGCCGGTATTCACATAAATACGTTTTCCATCAGCAGAAAAACGTGGATTTTCACCGCCTTCGGCAATAAAGCGCAGGTTTTTTCCATCTGCATCCACTACATAAATACCCGGTTTGGCGGTCATGCCGGGGCCCATTTCATCATCGCCGTTTTGCAATAGAAAAACAACCTGTTTACCGTCTGGAGAAAAAGAAGGGGTACGGTAAATGCCTGGGGCGGCTGTGATGCTCCGCAAACTGCTGGCGTCTTTCCCAGTCCGTTGCAGCAACATGATATCCCCTTTCATTTCATCGTTCCAGGTAACAAAAACAATTGACCGGCCATCGGGAGAAAAAGCCGGCTCGGCTTGAATGTCGCCATCCCTTAATCCGCTACCGGAGTTGAACATCAAAGTTGGCGCCCCATCGGGCATGTTTTTGGTGTATAAACGGCCGGCGGCGTTAAACAAAAGTGTTTTTCCATCGGAGCTGGTCACCGCATTGCGAATGGCATGGGCAGTAAAAGAAGGTTCAAAAACTTTGTTTTCAAAACGAACGGTTTCTGCTACTTTGGTTTTTACGTTGCAGGTAAAAGGAATATCGGTAACAACAGCTTTGGATGCATTGCCAAAAGAAGCAGGCAGGGCAATTTTTTTGATTTTCCCGGCAGCCCAGATAACGATAGATTTCCCGTCCGGCATCCATGAAAACCCCGGATAACAGCCGAAGGTGGTCCATGCTTCCTGTTGGTCTTTGTTTAATCCGTCGAATATGGGGTATTCCAGACCGGTTTCGAGGTTTCGGACGCACAATACTGTTTTCGTGTAATCGCGGCGCACAAACGCCAGCCATTTTCCGTCGCCGGAAACCTCGGGCCGGCAGGCGCCGCCGGAACCGCCGGTAACGTCCTCGATTTTACCGTCTTCGCGGTCGTATCGGCGAACGGCAAAAATCTGCGTGTTCGGATTTTTGTTGTATTGAAATGCGCCGCCACCATACATGTCTTCGCTGAAATAAATGTAACGGCCGTCTCGACTGGCGGTAGGTTCATTTACATCCTGCTGGTCGTTTTTGCGTTTGGTGAGTTGAATGCCTTCGCCGCCGGTGGTATGGTACATCCAGAGTTCGCCGGCCCCGAGTGAACGGGTGTTGGTAAAATGTTTGCGGGCTACGATATACTGGTTGTCGAGCCACACAGCATTATTGAGCAAGCGGAAACTTTCTTTGGTAATCTGTTTGGCCGCTGAACCGGTGTTTTCCATCATCCAGATATTATCGCCACCTGCGGCATCTGAGGTGAAAAGGATTTTTTTGCCATCTGGGGAGAAGCGCGGCTGTACTTCCCATGCGATGCCCGGTCGGATGCAGGTAGCTGTTCCGCCGTTTATCGGCAGGGTGTAAATATCGCCGAGCATGTCAAAAACGATGGTTGAGCCATCCGGTGATACATCGAGGCACATCCAGGTGCCTTCTGTTGCATTGAATTCAACTTCCTTGTAGGGCTGGCCGGCTGGGTTGCTGACATCCCATTTGGGCTTTTCCTGTGCGGGTAAAATGTGGATAACCGATAGTACGAGCAGTTGTATAAACAAGCCTGTTTTGGATTGAAAAAGCATTGATAATATTTTCATGGTATAGCAATGGTGAAAAAAAGTGGAGAAAGGCGGCGCATAAATAAGGATATTTTGCAAACTCCTTGAAAAGTCGGATGTTTGATAGCAATATGAATACGAACAACATACTTGACGACTTCGAATTTAATGGAAACGAGCACCTGAACTGGGCAGATGAAGGGGAGGTTGTTGCCAAATTCTATTCTCCCTTGGAGGCGGAAATGGCAGCAGCCAGGCTTCGCTCGGAAGGGATTCACTGTTTTCTTGCCAATACCATTTCGCAAACGGTACTGCCCCATTTGCAATTGGTGGCTCGATTGCATGTACGTCCGGTGGATTCTGCGCGGGCACGCGAAATTCTACAGGAAGCAGTTGTGGAAACGGCTACTCCAAGCCAGGGTGACGGGGGAAAAACAGCCTTGTTTATCCTCTCGGTGCTGATCGGATTGATATTGGCGCTGATTTTGGTCCGCGCGATGTGGGGGGATTTTTAAAACGGTTTCTTAGGAATTGTATGTTATTATTTCTTCCGCAAGCGATTTGCCACTGATCCGGGAATCGATCCAGGCCAGTACCGGACCGTACACATATAGCGTTTTGTTTTTGTCCAGGTAGGCATTCAGTTTGTTTCGCTGTTTCAATGTTGCCTTCTCCGTGGCGCCTTGCTGTTGCATGGCGGCATACCTCAGGGACAGCAGCAGGTCATGGAGGAATTTATTTTTGGGTTCCCTGCGTTTGCATCTTCTGATCAGCGGGTCGATCAAAAGGGTACTGTTGCGTGCAGGTTCTATCTGAATAAGGCAGATAACCTGGAGCATTTCACTCATCTGGAATGCGATCGGTACAGATTGGCTGCGCGGATTATTGAGGATCCGATTGATCCATTCCAGGGCTGTTTTGTAGTTTGTATTTAAAAAATAAGCCTGTACACAACCATAGCGGATTATGCTCATGCGATTGTCGCTGATCAGGTGTTGCCTGGTCTGCAAATTGTTTTCCAGGTCCTGATTTTCAATATATAAACAGGCCTCATTAAACTGATTAAAACGAATATAAGACAATAACCTGTAATGGGAAATGCTTCTGTACAGGTGGATTTCATTTTTTTTGTCGTTGTTGTCAATAAAGGCGGATTCAAGTTTTTTAATGCCTTCTGTGTCTTTTAGTTCCAGGCATTTGGACAAATAGTTCTCCAGGGTACTGTAGTAAATAACGGGCTCTTCCTCTGCGATGATTTTTCCATTTTCAGACAGGAAATCCAGGTTTTCTTTCAGTTGGTGCAGCCCGTCAGACAAGTTTTTCTGACTTGGGTCTGCCTGAAGGCTTTTTCGTTCAATAATATATTGCAATTCGAAATAGTGCTGGACTTCCACCAGGCGCCAGTAATGCAATCGTGGCGAAAGGCCTTTAAGGTCATCCTCCTTTTTGTCCTTGATGGCGTTCATCAGGTTCCTGATCTCCGGAGAAACGTTACCATCCGGGGTTTTGAACGCGACAAGCAATTGTTGCGCCTGTAAAAATGTCGTGTAGGTCTCCTGGATATTTTGAAGGGCGTCATATAGTTCTTTTTGCATATCCGCCAGTTTCCAGGAAACATTGCTGAGCCTTGTGGTAATCCGGGCTTCCCATATTTGTAATTCCAGGATATAAACAGGCCGATCCATGTCATGGGCCAGGCGTTTCGCTTCCCGGATGACCTTGTAACATTCAGCATACAACTCTTTGTAAAAAAGAAAGTGAATATCATAAAACGCCTTGAATAACCGGTCGTGGCGCGAAGGAATGACCCTTGGAGTATCCCGGATGCTATCCATGATTTTGTCAAACAGATAGTGTGCAAGGGTGTTTATGCTGGCATTCGGGCCAAATTTTTTGCTGTCAGAAAGGTCGGTGGCCAGTTCGGACATTTCTTTCTGTGCTGCGATATAGCGATTGATATGATCGAACAGAGCGATGTATTTCTGTTCTTTATCCGAGGACCAAAAACGGGCATATTTTTTAAAATCACGCTTTTGCGTCTGACTCAGCGACTTAATCAGGCGAAAAAGGCTATGGATGATACCAATGCCTTTGTAATTTGAATCCTTCTTCATTAAGTTAAAAAATTGTTATAAATTATTGATTATTATTTATTTGCAAATGTATACTAATTTTTTGAGTAGTTTAATTTTCACAAATAATGACAAAAATAAACCTCCAAATTCGTTGCAACACAGCCCCAACTAACACCACATTTGCACCAAAAGGTTTTTTGCACTACTAGAAGTTCTGATGGTTGGAAGAATGGAATGTTTCGGAACCCCAAAAGTAGAAGGTGTCAAAAAGTTCATTGTTCAAAACTTAAAACCTTGAAAATCGATTTAAAAAAATTTATTAAATAATTGATTGTTAATGTTTTAAAATAAAATTAATTTGGATTGATTTGTATAAATTGATTCAAATTGTCTGGAAATAACACTTCAAATACTTGCTTTCTGTGGCTGGTTAACATGAAATTTGCAGCATAAAATTTCATATTATGGCAACTAGCAAAAATGTTTACAGCACGTCTCATGTAATTAATCCTTACTACATAAACATTGAACAAAGTTCATCACAAGCAGATGTCATCATAGTAGTTGATGTGATCAATAATAAAGAGCATGGCAGCATAAACATGCAATTGACCGGTGATGTGATTTGGCTGAAGATTTATGTTGATCAATCAATAGTAGTCATGTCGGGAGCGCCAAACGGTATTACTGCATTCGAACCATCCATAGAAATGCTGGATAAAGTACGCCTCAGGCTGAAAACCGGTGAATTGTTTGCCATTGAATACAATAATCCGACAAAAAATGATGCAACGCAACGCACGGCGGTAACTGGATATCAAATGCAAACTGGAGATCTTGTTTTTGTAAAAATTGATACCGCAAATGACATAATTACACTATATCATGAATAAGTACATAGGATAGCAAACGTTCAAAAAAAAATATACTCTGTATAACACAGTGCCAAATGGAAGCTAATAATCCAAGTTGAAGGAGTTGCAGGCTGTTGGGAGGTACGCTTCATTTTACCTCCATCATTCACCTGATTTGAATGTAACTCCACCTTGAGCAAACAGGTTATTCGCTCAACTCTGGCTAGTAAACTCCTATTTACCCCATTAACTTAAGCCATGCCGAAAGGTGTGGCTTTTTTTATGCCCTGAATCCGGACATCAGTGCATGAAGTTTGTTGTCAAATTCCTAAAGCGTCGTATTATTGCCCTCGAAGTCAAAACCATCCACCAACTATGAGAATTCCGGTTTCATTTATTTTAATCGTTTTTATCCTGCCTCTGCATATCCTTCAGGCCCAAAAAACGCTTTCAACATCGTTGAAGACGATCGCAACAGTAGTATCCGATTCCTTTGGAACTCCTACTGCGACGGTGGAAGCCTTCATGTCGGAAGCCATGGCACTGGAACAAAGCGATGGCATCCCTGCATCCGTATTTATCGGATTGGCCATCCTGGAATCGGCAGGTTTTAGCAGTTATTTGTACCAGAAAGCGAAAAATCCTTTTGGAATGAAGGCGACAAGTATCTGGAAAGGCGAAAAGTTTATGATGTGGCATGAAGGGAAAATGACTGCTTTCCGGCAATACAACGATCCTGGCGATGCCGTTCGGGATTTTGCAACCTTTTTGCGCAGCCGGAAGTGGTTTGTTGATGCATTGCGTTGCCCCTCCGGCGACAGCGAATGTTTTTTAACGGGACTTTCTCCCAAAAAGGGTAAAAAAAGTTGGCAGGATGAGCCCGGTTATGCGCGTGACCCGGAATGGGCTAATAAAATCCGCAGGGTTATTGCAAAATATCGCCTCCATGAACTATCCGGATCCCGATAGAAGTGGATACTGGCGTTTACCAGGTTTGATTTTGATTCCAGAAGGGAGGGTAGAAGCGCTGCTGATCTTCCTGCTGCGTTCGTTCTTTTTCTTCCTCCAGTAGCCTAAGCGCTTCTGCCTCTGCAAAGCGCTCCGCTTTTGTTTTTTCAAATATATCGCGGGGTAAAAAGTACTGTTTTTCCTGGTTGCGCTCGTCCGCAAACGGATCTTCCGGGCGTTCTTCTTCTTCCTCTAACTCGCTTTTAAACCAAAAAGAGGTAAAAATACCCACCAGACTGCCCAGAAGATGGCTTTCCCAGGAAATGCCTTCCTGTTCCGGCAAAATCCCCATGAACATCCCGCTGTACAGGATCATAACAATTGCAGCCAGCATGATGGAGCGCAAACTGCGTCGAAAAACGCCGTTCCAAAAAATGAAAGATACCAGCCCATATACCACCCCGCTCGCTCCAATATGCGATACAGGCCTTGCAAACAACCAGACAGAAACCCCGGTCAGCAAATAAATGGTCCAAAACGCCCGCATGGCCACTTTGCGGTAGAAATACAAGGTCATGGCCGTCAATACGAATAAAGGAAAGGTGTTGGATGCCAAATGCCCCCAACTGCCGTGTACCAGTGGGCCGGTTAATATACCTTGCAGTCCCCAGATACGGCGCGACATGATTCCGTACATGCCAGGGTCGAACTCAGCAACCCATTGGTAGAGTTGTACCAACCAGATAACGGCTACTACAAATAACGGAAATCGAATGCTGTCGTAAAAGTGTTTTCGGGTTATTTCCAGACTGTCCGTTTCACTGTCGATAAGAGCGCTCAAGAGTAATACTGTAAAGGTTGAGTGGTTGAGAAGTTGAGTGGTTGAGGGCTGAAACGCTTGGCATCTGTTACTTATCCTTTAAAGGCAGTTCTATATAATTATTGCCTTTTGCAACTTTGTCCATTACATCATCGACCCAGCGCCAATTGTATGCCTACCCCAAAAACTGGTCCGCCCATCGGTAAGGATTGTGCTTTTGGCACTACCCGCAAACTGAGGTCGTCACTTACATCAAAACTGTGCAAATGCGCGTCGACAAATGCATCGGCGGCGCCCAGCAAATACACAAAACCCAAAACCAGGGAAGTTTGTTCGACGTACCTGCGCCATTGGTCGCGGTATTTTTTCATTGTCGTCGCATCGATGCGATCATAAGGTGATTCGGTCGGGTTGGTATTGTCATCACCGTCTACCAACAGTTTATAATTATCCCGGAGTTTGCGGTATTGTTTCACATTGTCAATCTCCACCCAGGTTACACCACCGATCGCGGCATATACGATCGGCATTTTCCACCAACTTTTGTTGTATGCCTGTCCGGCGCCGGGTATTGCCAGGGAAAGAAAGGCCGCCTTGCGTGGATTGGGATACTTATCGGTAAAGAACCGGCGCACAAATCCATTGCGGGCTTTTGGCGGGGCAAGGGTATCCAATAAGGCCATTGCAGTTGAGTCAGGCAATAAGACAACCGGTGTTGCAGGCTCCTGTGCATGCAGCGACAGAGTGCACTGCACGACTAAAAAAAAGAGGAGTATGGTGCGGAATATCATTTGACAAAGGTAACGCAAGATACATAACAAACGTTGCGGCAAAAAAGGAAAAGCCGCTTTTCCCTGCTATTGACAGGAAAAGCGGCTTCTATTTATGGCCTCAGACACACCTAATCCTCGTGGTTTCTACGGTAGTCCTTATCTGCTTTGCGTTTGTGGTAACGCCCCCAGGAAAAACCGAATTTGAGGCTGGCTTGCCCGTAAGCGCCCTCGATTTGCTCGTCTCTTATGGCTGCAATATCATTGTTATTGACAAAACGGTACCCGCCTTCCAAACCGAGGCGGAACCAGCGAAAAACATTGATTTCAACCCCTGCTGAGGGTTGCATCACAAAAACGCGGTCTTCTGCTCCGTTCAGATTGACTCTGCCGCGCCCGAAATCAAAATTTACTACCGGGTGAATGGCCTTATATGGAATGAAAGCATAACCAAGTTTGAACGTATTCCATCTAAAACTAAACGGCTGGTTTTCAGCACCTTGCCAGTTAAATTCATCGTATACCCGGTAATTGCCCCAGCCAACTGTCAATGATTTTCCGAATTCGAATCCGAAAAACCCGCCCCGGTTAAACTCGTCTGAATTGCCGTAAGTCGTGTATTGGTGGTGATATCCTCCCCAAATGCCGGAGAAGCCCCAGCCCCGTTCGCCAAGAACAGTTTCCTCTCGTTGTCCGAAAGCGAGGGTAGAGGTAAGAAGCAAAGAAAGAACGAAAAATAGGGACCTGTTGTGCTTCATAAGTTGTGGTTCTGTTGAATTGTTGTGAAGTAAAGCTTTGGATGAGTCTACAAGATAGACGCTGATAGAGACAACAAGGTTACAGGCATTGCTGCATTTGCACAACAAAAAAGGTGAATGCGGGGGCCGCATTCACCTTTTTCTAACTTACTTTAACTCGATTTAACCAAATCAGGGTTTTAAAACCACCAGTCTTTTGGTGCCGATAATGTTGCCTTTGCTGTCGATCAGGCTGTATAGGTATGTGCCTTTTCTGAAATCTTCCAGTTCTACGGTCACCGAGCGGTTGCCGGTGATCACATAGTTTTGTTTCCACACCACTTTTCCGATGATGTTAAAAATTTTCAGGGTGTATTCTTCTGCAGGCAGGTTGCTGCAATCGAAACGTACGCGTTCGACGGCAGGATTGGGAAAAGCCTGAATATTGGCGGCGCCTGGCGCATCCAGATCGGGAGCGGCTACCGTTGTTGCGTTGTCTTTAAAACGCACTGTTTCTACGGTGGAAAGGTCGTTGCTCATAGTGGCAACGGCGATTTCCTGTTTTTCCGTGCCGCTATAAAAACGGTACGTAGTGGTGGTATCCGTTCCGATGAAATTACCGATGGTACCACCACCGCCGCCACCAAGCAGGGAGGACAAATCGATCCAGCCGAGGAAGGGGACTTTGGCATCCACTCCGGTAGTGGTATAATCTGTGCGTTTTTGCCTCAAAACCGGGTAAGTGCCGCCGGGGATCTGACAATTGCCCCAGGCGTCCACAACTTCCAGGCGGCTGGTATTAATGCGTACCCGTATAGAATCGGGAGTGATTGGCAGTCCCGCAAACAAGGCTGGTGGTAACTGGCTCGCTGAGAATGGCAGCGAAAGAGCCGTTGTCTGTTGGTTGATATCGAAAAAATTCATGGGAGCGCGGCGTTCTACAAATACCGGGCTGAACTTTGCAAGTACCTGTATACCCAGGTTGGCAGGGTCGGCGCCCGCATAGCCCAAAGTCTGCACCTGGTTGTTGGTGATATTGTAGAACGTCTCTCCGTTGGCGCCGATGACCGCCAGTTCCGCTCCGGGGAAACTCATCGAGTTGATACCGGCATTTGCAGCCTGATACACCACCTGGTCGGTTTGTGATACCTCGAGGCCGCTAAAATCCCACAATTGATTGCCTCCCGGAGGCGTCGCCACCTGGATATTGTCAGGATTCAAGTCAAAAGCAATTTTGAACGTATCGCCTACTGCTGGAAAGGTGGACGCAGTGATGGTAATTTGGGCGGAAGAACTGAAGCACAGGGCAGTAAATAGGGCCAGTAACATTCGTCTCATCGGATGGTTGATAATTAAAAAAGTTGTGATTAAGCAAGAACAGTTTGATCTGCTCCGTATAAAAGCACTTGTAGTCTGTGGCTTCAAAGGTACGCCGGATTTTCTTGCAATAAATGCGCACGATGAAAATTGACAGACAAAAGCAAAAAAAATTACAGGAACCGTCAGGCTATTTAAAGGGCTTGTAATTCTACCAGTTTTCGGTAAATCTGCCCTTCTTTCATCAGTTTTTCATGGGTGCCGCGTTCTACAATTTTTCCCTGATCGAGTACCAGAATTTCGTCTGCATCCTGAACCGTGCTCAGCCGATGCGCTATGACCAGTGCGGTTCTGTTTTCCAGCAAACGTTCCAGGGCGTATTGTACCAGTTGTTCAGACTCCGAATCGAGTGCAGAAGTTGCCTCGTCGAGAATTAAAATCGGAGGATTTTTTAGCAAGGCCCGGGCAATGGTCAGGCGCTGGCGCTGTCCGCCGCTCAGTTTGCTGCCGCGGTCGCCGATGTTAGCGTCATATCCATCAGGCATTTGTATGATAAATTCATGCGCATTGGCGGCTTTGGCGGCTGCTTCAATGGCTTCATCTGAAATGTTTTCTGTGCCGAAAGCGATGTTGTTGCGCACCGAGTCGTTGAATAAAACGGCCTCCTGGCTGACGATCCCCATCAGCGAGCGAAGGTCGCGGGTACGCAACTGCCGGATATCATTTCCGTCCAGCAAGATCTGTCCGGAACCCACGTCATAAAACCTGGGCAAGAGGTCGGCAATGGTACTTTTGCCCGCGCCCGAAGCGCCAACCAGCGCTACTCTTTTCCCGCGCGGGATGCTCAGGTTGATATCGCTCAGCGCCGGTCGCTCGGCATTCTGGTATTGAAATGAAACGTTTTTGAATTCGATTTTATCTTTAAACGTATTGACTTCCAATGCATTATCGCTGTCGTGGATCAGCAGGTCCGCATTTAAAACGGATTGAACCCGCTCCACTGCGCCCATACCTTTACGAATGCTGTAAATGGCCGAGGAAAAGGCTTTGGCAGGGTCGATTACATTGAAAAAGGCATACAAAAATGTAATAAAAGTCTCTGCGGAAAGTGCGCCGGAAAACACCTGTTTCGAGCCGTACCACAACAATACGGATACCACCGATATGCCTAAAAACTCGGATAGGGGAGAAGCGATATCTCTTCGGCGGTAAATACGTGTGAGGGAATTGGCGTAAGCGCGGTTTTCCTGCGCAAACCGTTCGCGCTGGTACGCCTCCGCATTAAATCCTTTGATGATGCGCAAACCGCCCAGCGTTTCTTCGACCAGCGAAACGATGTACCCCAGTCGCGTTTGTGCTTCGCCCGATTGTTTGCGCAGGGTGCGCCCGATACCGCCTATGATCAGGCCGGTGAAAATCAGCAGCCCGAACACAAAAAGGGTCAGCGACGGCGAGATGTACAACATAAATGCCAGGCTTCCTACAATCACAATAGGCTCGCGCACGATGGCTTCCATCACGCCGACTATGCTCCATTCTATTTCCTGCACATCGGCGGTAAAACGGCTCATCAAATCCCCTTTTCTTTCGTTGGAAAAAAAGGACAGCGGCAAATCCAGCATCTTATTCACCATTTTTTGCCTGAAATCGCGCACGATGCCATTGCGCACTGGCGCCAGAAAATAGAGGGAAAGATAGCGGAACAGGTTTTTGCCTAAAAATACCAGTACCAGCATGGCACAGACCAGCAACAGCGCTTTCTCCTGGCCTTGTTCGGCTATTAACTGGTTGAAATACAACTTGCTGCGCATTTCAAAACCTTCAAAGTCGCTGCCTTCCATCAGGGCGGCATCAGCCGCGCCGGATGTATTTCGATTGAATAGAATTTGCAAAAACGGCTGTAAAACAGGGATACTGATGACCATAAAAACGGACATCAATAAATTGCACAGCACAGCCAGTGCAAGTAGTTTTTTATATGGCGCGTAATAGCGGAGCAGTTGAAACATCGCAGGGTCGGATCAGCAAAAGAGCCGCAAAGGACGGATAATTTTGCGGCTTCTGCTGCATTATCGAATACACAAACAAACTATTAAACCCAGTCTACCCCTTTTCTGAGCCAGGCCTGCGTTTCCGCTTCCGGGCTGCCGGGTTTGGGTTGCAGGTTGTATCCCCAGGAGGCTATGGGCGGCATACTCATGAGAATGGATTCGACGCGGCCGTTGGTTTCCAGCCCGAATTTTGTGCCGCGATCCCACACCAGGTTAAACTCCACGTAACGCCCGCGGCGCAACATCTGCCACTTTTTTTCCGCCTCTCCCCAACGGCGGTTCCGTGCGTTTTCGAGCAATGGCACATAAGTGGGGGCAAAAGTTTGACCCACTGCATACGTAAATGCAAAAAGTTGTTCCTGGCTCATGCCCGCCGAATTTTCGTCCAGGTAATCGAAAAAAATGCCTCCCACCCCACGGGTTTCCTGCCGGTGGCGGATGTAAAAATAGTCGTCGGCCGTTTCCTTGAATTTCGGGTAAAAATCGGGGTGAAAGCGGTCGCAGGTGTTTTTTAGTTGTTGGTGAAAAAATATGGCATCCTCCGGGACCACATAATGCGGAGTCAGGTCGATACCACCGCCGAACCACCAGCGCCCCGAGCCGGTTTCAAAATAACGCACGTTCATGTGAATGATGGGCGCCATAGGGCTGTGCGGATGGAGTACGATAGATACGCCGGTCGCAAAAAAAGTAGTGGGCGGCAGGTTCATGGCTTTGGCGGTCACTTCCGGGAGCGGGCCGTGTACGGCGCTGAACATGACGCCACCTTTTTCGATAGTGGCGCCTTCGATGACACGGCTGCGGCCGCCGCCGCCTTCCGCGCGCAACCAGTTGTCTTCCGTAAACTTCCCGCCGCCATCGGCTTCCTGCAGTTGCCGGCAGATATCGTCCTGTAGCGTCCGGAATTTTTGGGCAATATGTTCTTTTGTTAGCATAAAGGATATTTCAACGCAGCATCATGCTGTAACCAACCGCAAAGAAAAACATATTGCCATCCAACAAAGGATTTCGTTTTCCCAAATTCATCCAACGGTATCCAAAACGCACCCGAATCGCGCCATAACCGCTCCCCGGCCTTTCAAAAACATCGGCTTCGCTGATGTCGTGCAGTTTTACATCCAGGTTGATGGCCGTATTGAGTTGTCCGCTGGTGAAACTAAACCCCGGATATTCGCTAATCGTGTTGCCGTCATCGTCTTCCGTGGTGCTTGGTTTCAGGATGGAAAGTCCGGCGCCGACAGAGGGTGTACAGCGAAATTTGGGCGTACTGATCACATCATAACCCAGGTCGAACGATGGTGTAAAGTAGTTGGACGACTCACCCTTGGGCCAGATGTCGTTTTGGTCGTTTTCAATATCGCGCCCCAGTTTCTGGCCTGTAATGGCCATCCGGAGGATATAATTCCAGCGTTTTTGCCAGATATACAACCCGAAATCAACGCCGAAAGCGGGTCGTAAAGTGCGTTCCAACTGGTCGCGCCAATTGCCCTGTGTCAACAGAAAGTCGAGTCCAAACCCAACCGGATTTGCCGGTTTCTTTTTGATTTTTGGTTTGATATAGGAAATGTAAGTACGAAACCTGGAGTCAGGGTAACGCTTTTCAAAAGCCTCCAGACGGGCGGCCCATTCCGCTTCATCGTGTTCGAGCCGCAACAGGTATTCGAGCAGCAGGGTAGTGAAGGCCTTTTCTTCTTCATTCAGGAAGGCTTTCTGAATCCGCTGAAACATATCGAAACGCCTTTCGTGCAGCGAATAATCCAGCCATTCGAATAGGCTGTCCTGTGGCGGCTGGTTTTTGAAGTCATTGATGGTGCGTTCGGTTTCACTAAAATTGGCTACCTCTTCAAAAAGATTGCCATAGGATTCGGTCCAGTAATAGAGTAACCAGCGCTCGTCCCATACGAGCCCTATATACTCGATATTTTCGAGGGTGCGCAAGGAGTCCATCCACAAACCGGTGCTCACGTAATCTTCTGTAATAAAAGCATTGATCAACTCTTTGCGCACGGTAACAATTTTTTCGCCGTTCGACATGGGTATGGCCGAAGTATCGTTTTGAGCGCGCGCAAAAAAAGATAAAATGAAGAAAAAGAATGTAGAAAGATTGTATTTCATAATGCTGATTTGGTATGTGTAAGCAAGTGTTTTTATTCAATCCGGCCAGTTTCCTTCAAACACCTGCTGCGCCGGTCCACAAAGCCAAATATCGGTGAATATTCCATTTTCATGGGCCTGAAAACGCACAGATAAACGGCCGCCTTTAGCAAGCACAGGTACTTCGAGGTTGCCGGGAGGCAGGTTGTTTTGTAAAAAAGATGCAATAGCGGCAGCGGTAACACCGGTTCCGCAGGCAAGCGTTTCGTCTTCTACGCCGCGTTCATACGTCCGGATATGCAGCCCGTCGACCGCAGACTCCACCAGGTTGACATTGATGCCTTCTTTGCTGAAACGATCCGAATAACGCACGGCACGGCCTTCCAAAACCATGTCTTTTTGGTCCAGGTCCGTTTCAAAACGCACGAAATGCGGCGAGCCGGTATTCAGTACATAGGTATTCCCAGATGATTCAACAGCGGCAACATCGGTCATTTTTAACTCGATCCATGTTTCCAGCCAGGGATTCGCGGGTGCTGAAATGCGGGCTTCGTGCTCGCCGTCGATTGCCATAAAGCGGCAATAGTCGCCGGCCAGCCCGAGGTGGTGTGCAAATGCAGCGATACAACGTCCGCCATTACCGCACATACTACTCTCGCGGCCGTCGGCGTTGAAATACACCATTTCGAAATCGAACCCCGGTTTATTTTGGAGCAGGATGAGCCCGTCTGCTCCGATACCGAATCGGCGGTTGCACAAATGTTCAATGGCAGCGGTGTCTGCACGGGTCAGCCACTGTGTTTCTCTTTGGTCGAGCATGATAAAATCATTTCCTGCTCCCTGATATTTCCAGAATTTCATATTGTTTGTAGATTTGGCAAATGTTTTGCCGGGTCAAAATTGCTGCGCTCCGCGCAAGTAAAAGGTTTTTAAATTCAAAAAACTTTGTTAAGAAGCGTTAAGTATGTCAAATCGGCCGGTTTGTGCTCAACTATTTGCTCCGGCGTTTGTCCAATTGAAAGAATAAACAAAGAAAAGTCAGCGTTTTCGCTGCATGTGCTATCCTTTTTTTATTGTTATGAGAAAATATTTGCCTCTTGCCATTACCTGTGTATTGAGTTCTTTGTTGTCTGTGCTGATATATAGCCAGTTTGTTCGCCCGAACCGTGTCGTTTGGAACACTGAAGACGGCGAAGTGCGGTACACCGGCTTAGTGGACAAATTATTCAGCGCCCGCTCGAACGGCCAGTTTCGGTCCTCGGCGCCGACAAATTTTATTGAATCTGCCACAATCGTCACGCCGGCAGTAGTTAATATCCGCGCTTTGCTGGAAACAGGCGGCGGCATCTGGGGCGGCGGCGCACTCACGGGCTCTTCCGGCTCCGGCGTTATTATGTCCCCCGACGGATACATCGTCACCAACCACCATGTGGTGGAAAAAAGCACGGATATAAAGGTAACCCTTGCCGACAAACGCACCTATAAAGCAAAAATGGTTGGTTCCGACCCTTCTACTGATATTGCCTTGTTAAAAATTGAAGAAGGAGGGCTGCCTTTTATCGTTTTTGGAAACAGCGACTCGGTGAGTGTGGGCGAATGGGTACTGGCTGTGGGCAATCCGTTTAACCTGGAAAGCACCGTTACGGCCGGTATTGTTAGTGCCAAAGGCCGGAATATTAATATCCTGGGTGGCGGCGCAAGTATCGAGTCCTTTATCCAGACAGATGCGGCTGTCAACCCCGGAAACAGCGGCGGCGCTTTGGTCAACACGGTCGGTGAACTGGTAGGGATTAATACCGCAATTATCACGGAATCAGGTAGTTATGAAGGGTATTCTTTTGCTGTACCCTCTAATTTGGTGCAAAAGATTATTCGCGACCTGCGGGAATTCGGAATTGTTCAACGCGCTTACCTCGGTGTAGGCATACAGGATCTGGACAGTGAAACCTCGCAGGAAATCGGCCTGCCCAATGCAGAAGGCGTATTGGTCAACCGGATCACTAAAGCCGGCGCGGCTTCCGATGCCGGACTGGAAGAGGGCGATGTCATTATCGGCTTGAACGGCACGCGGGTGCGCAGTACTTCCGAATTGCAGGAATATGTCGGGCGTTTTCGCCCCGGCGACCAGGTAGCGCTGGAATACTGGCGCAAAGGGAAAAAGAACCGGATCGCACTGATCTTGAAGGATGGAAATAACCTGACGGGAACCATACGGATCAAAGGAGATGAAATGGATGAAGAACTTGGCCTGGTCATGCGCGACCTTTCCGTGGAAGAACGCCGTACCATCCGAATCAAAGGAGGCGCTATTGTCACCAGTATACGCCGCGGAAGTATTGTTTATCAGACGAATATGCAGCCGGGATTTGTTATTACAAGTGTCAATGGCGACCGGGTATCCAATGTTGTGGAAGCCATAGAGGCCATCAAAAACGCGTACAATAGTCTTACACTAGATGGATATTACGAAGGGGAACCCGATTTGTATTCCTACCGGTTCCGGAAAAACGGGTAAATCTTTCATTTTGAATCGTTTACATATCCTGGGCGCTCCCGGCTCGGGGGTTACGTCACTGGGCAGGCAACTGGCCGAACGCTTAGGCTGCCCCCATTTCGACACAGATGACTACCATTGGTTTACCGATGACGCCTTGCCGTATCGCCGCCGCAGAAACCCCGACCACCGCAGGCAACTGCTCACCCGGGACCTGGATGCAACGGAGCATTGGGTGCTGTCGGGCTCATTATGCGGCTGGGGAGATGTTTTTATCCCCCGTTTCGATGCGGTTGTTTACCTCTGGCTGCCAGCAGATATACGTGTAGCACGTATCCGGGCGCGTGAATTGCAGCGGTATGGCGCAGACAGACTCGCGCCGGGCGGCGATCTGCAAATGGTTTTTGAAAAATTCATTACCTGGGCTGCCGCTTACGATGAGGTGGCCGACAATATCAGAAGCCGTACCAAAGAACTGGAATGGCTGGATGCCTTGCCTTGCCAGAAATTAATTATTGAAAAGGAAATGGCGCTGCCTGAACTGGTCGCCAGCGTTATGGAAGAATGGCGCCTACAGGCAATTCCAAGCACTATCGCCAAATAACCCTGTAAACTTGCTCAACCTATAACTTGTCTCTTTTACCAACCTATGTTAGCACAACTTAAAACCTTTCTCATGCGGGGAAGTATCCTCGAACTGGCCGTGGGGGTCATTATCGGCGCTGCTTTTGGAAAAATCGTATCAGCACTCGTCGACAAGATTTTAATGCCGCTTATCGGGGTTGCGATGGGCGGGATCAATTTTCAATCGCTCAGTGTAAAAATTGTGGGAGTGGAGATCGGCTACGGGGCTTTTATCCAGGCTATTTTTGATTTTACCCTCATCGGCGTCACCTTGTTTTTGCTGCTGCGGGCTGCCGGGAAAAACCCGGGTCCGCCGCCGGCAATTACCACGGAGGAACTACTGACTGAAATTCGGGATCTTTTGAAGGAGCAACAAGCGAAGTAGTGTTTTTGTGTTTTGGGGTTTTAGTGGGTTCATTGCCCCAAAAATGAAGGAATGACTGACGCGAAGCACTCTAAAACACTAAAACCCCAAAACACAAAAACACTACTTATTAATCACCTTCCCATTCTTCACTTTAAATACAGAAGCCCTGATTTTCAGGATATTAGCGAACGGGTCATCATTCAAAACAAGGAAACTCGCTTCGTAACCTTCCTGTAATTTGCCGATTTTCCTGTTGGGGAAAATGGAGATGGCTGTATTCTCACACAAAACTTTGAGCAGAGGCGCTCCGTTCTGTTTTGCCAGCCCGTTCAGGTAATTGATTTCACTCCGGAGGGTACGCTGTGAATCGTCTGAAGCAACAACCAGGTTTACGCCCTTTTCCATTAGGCGGAGCAACATTTTAGCCTGAAATTCTTTTACAGCCGGCCGTGCCGTAGCGGATTGGGCGTGTGACAATAACGTCGCTACAGGCGTTTTTTTCTTGACCAGTTTTTTGATATCCTCATCGGATAGTTCAAACCTGGATGGGTCGCCCGAGCCATCCCAGTTGTTGCCGGGCAGGTTGGCAAATCCGTCGACACCGATTTTTAAACCGATCCGCAGATCATCAACCATTTCTACACGTGCAATAACCCGCAGGTTAGCCTTATGTGCTTTTTTGACAATGGCTTTAGCCATATCAACGGAAAGCCCCTTGCTTTCTTTCCCTCCATTCACCTGCGCATCAAGCAGGTAAATGAAGATAACATCGGGCTTTTGGGCAATTATTTTATCCCAGTTGGCGCTCAGAGCATCTTTGTTATCAATAAACCAGTAGGCATCTCCCAGCAATTTCCGGCCAGTTCTGATCTTGTCATATGATTTTGCCCAGTCGGCAGGATTCGGAACATCCTGTGCGGGGCCTTCAAATTTCAGAAAAGGTTCTCCCATCGAACAGGTAATGGCGCCGTTGGTGAAGACGGCATCGGGGGTATTGGGTTTGTTCAACTGGGTTTGCGCGGCTTTGCGGGCATCCTGTGTATTGTTTAATACCTGAATGTAAAATACACCTTCATCCATGTATTGTTTGGCCATGGCGGCTGCGGAACGGCTGTCATAAATATTAGATGAGCCGGCATCAGCCATGGGCGGAATAACCCAGTGGCCCTCCAGGTCTATAACAGAGTCGATCTGTACAGGCGCTTTTTTGGTCAGCAATCCATTGCTGACATACCAGGTGCCACTGACAAATTCAAATCCGGTATACCATTGTCCGTTTTTGTATTCGTACGTTTTACTGGCAGATTGAGCGGATAATATGTGGCTGAAGAGGGCAAAAACAAGCGTGGTGAAGAGTAACTTCTTCATAAGGAAATTTGATTCGCTGAAAAATGAGTGAGTATCGGCTTGAGGTGTAAAAAAACAAGCCGCAAAAGTAGCAGTACTGGCGGGCTTCTTCAGCAGGTTAACAAAATGTTCAGGACTGGAGATGTGTTTTGGGGTTTTGGGGTTTTAGTGTTTTAGTGTGCTTCGCGTTGGTCATTCCTTAATTTCAGAGCAATGCCCCTCCAAAACACTAAAACACAAAAACACTATTTTCCCACCTTCTTTGGCGTATTCGGATCCTCATAATCAATTTTTCCACCCCACATACGCATCTGGCTCAGGATCCATTGCTGGCGTTTGCGTACATCTGGGGAAGGTTGATCCACTTTATAAATCAAGGGATTGGGTAATACGGATGCGAGTAAAGCCGCTTCGTGCCGGTTGATGTTCTTGGCACTTTTTTTAAAATAATATTGAGAAGCCGCTTCTGCGCCGTAAATCCCGTCGCCGAATTCGATCACATTCAGGTAACTCGACATGATGCGTTCTTTACTCCAGATGGTTTCAATGAGAAAGGTAAAATACACTTCCAGGCCCTTGCGCAGCCAGGAGCGGTTGGGCCAGAGGAATACGTTTTTTGCCGTCTGCTGACTGATGGTACTGGCGCCGCGCTTGCGTTTATGCGTTTTGTTGTATTTGTAAGCCTTTTCAATCGCTTCAAAATCAAAACCTTCGTGT
>JADLCC010000322.1 GCA_020847425.1 Saprospiraceae bacterium | reverse complement strand
GTGCGAAGGAAGCGATGTGCGAAATATGACTGACATAAGCCACATGCAAGTCGTGCGCGGCGCCTTCCAGAAAATTCAGGTGCATGCCCAACGATTCATACAGCGATTGGCACAATGCAACCGCAGCGGGGTCGCTTTTTTCCACATCACTGAATACACAACATTTTCCGGCAAACAAACCCCGAACAGCCGCTTCCGGGCCCGAGTATTCCGTACCTGCCATCGGATGGGTGGCTACAAAGCGCTGGCGATTCGGGTGATACTCCACTGCCTGTAATACAGGCAGTTTGGTAGAACCCACATCCAGCACAACTTTCTGGTTATCAACCAGATCCAATACCATTGGGATCAGTTTGGTCAGGCTGTCTACCGGCGTAGCGACAATGATCACCCGGCTTTCCCGGACAGCATCCGCCAGAGACATTGCCTCATCGATCAGACCCAATTCGATGGCTTTTTGAGCGTGTGCGGGATTGTTGTCCACGCCGATGATCCTGCTTGCAAATCCATTTTCGCGCAATCCGAGGGCCAGCGAGCCACCAATGAGGCCGGGGCCAATAATCGTTATCGTCATATCGCAAGGGTGCTTTGAATTTTTTGAAGAGCGTTTTCCAGGGTATGCACATCGCTGCAAAGCGAGATTCGGACGTAGCGATTGCCGTTGGATCCAAATATGCCACCGGGTGTCAGGAAAACGTGGCGTTCGTACAACAACTCATCGCTCAACGCATACCCATCTGCATAATGTTTGGGGATTTTTGCCCATACAAACATGCCTTGCTGCTGATTGTCAAATTTACAATCAATACTATCTAAGATTTGAAAAGCAACGTTTTGGCGCGCTTTATAGGTCGAATTGAGCCCTTCATACCATTCTTGTGGCAGTTGTAGCGCCTGAACAGCAGCCAGTTGTACCGGCTGAAACTGTCCGGAATCCATATTGCTTTTGAACCGCAGTACAGATTTTAGGTACTCCGGATGTCCGGCAACCATACCTACGCGCCAGCCTGCCATGTTGTGCGACTTAGAAAGCGAATTGAGTTCCAGGGCAATTTCTTCTGCACCCTTGGCCGCAAGGATGCTGCGCGGATGTTTGTTCAGGATAAAACTATAAGGGTTATCGTTGATTACCAGGATGTTGTGGCGCTTCCCGAAATCGACCAGTTGCTGGAACACCTCCGCTGAACCTGGCGCGCCAGTTGGCATATGGGGATAGTTTGCCCACAAGACTTTTACCCGTGTGAGATCTGTTTTTTCCAGCGCCTCAAAATCCGGCAACCAGTTGTTGTCGCCATGCAGTTCGTACAGTTGTACAGCCGCGCCTGCCAGTTGTGTGGCTGCAGAATATGCCGGATAACCCGGATTGGGCACCAACGCAATATCCCCAGGTTCGAGAAAAGCCATAGCCACATGAACGATCCCTTCTTTGGAACCGATCAACGGAAGTATCTGGTTCTCAGGGTTTAATATTACCTGATAATATTGTGCATACCAGTTGGCCCAGGCCTCGCGCAATGCCGGAATGCCGGTATAGGATTGATAACCGTGGCCTTTGGGATTCGCAGATCCATTGTGCAAGGCTTCCAGCACAGCAGGGTGGGGCGGCAGATCGGGACTTCCGATCCCCAGGTTGAGCACGGGTTTTCCGTCGCGCTGCATTTGAGCGATCTCGCGGAGTTTACCGGCAAAGTAGTATTCATTTACGGATTCGAGGCGTTTGGCAGCGGAAACCATGTGTCGTGAGTCGTGAGTCGTGAATGGTGAGTTGTGAATGGTGAGTTGTGAATGGTGAATGGTGAGTTGTGAATCGTGAGTTGTGAATATTGAATAAGATAATCGAGTACATACTTTTAACTCGATGCCACTCACGATTCACGATTCACGATTCACCACTCACGTTTCACCATTCACGATTACCTTCCAGGTACACTCCAAGCACTTGTAAGTCCATTGTTTTTTCTTTTAATGTCTCAATAACCGCATCAATACTATCCGGGAAGGCGGTGAAATCGGCGAAAAAACGATACTCCCAGGGGCGTCCGAGTAAGGGCATCGACTGTATTTTAGTGAGGTTTGCGCCTAACCTGGCCAGCAGCGTGAGTATTTCCGCCAGGCTACCAGGTTGGTGACCTGTATTAAAACACACGGAGGCCTTGTTGGCATATAATATAGGAGTGGTATCTTTCTTTCGTTGTATTGCCAGAAACCGTGTAAAGTTTTCGGGGACCGTTTCAATAGCGGGTTCCAATACTGTCAGACCATATATTTCAGCAGCCAGTGTGCTGGCGATGGCGCCGATGTGTTTGGCGCGGTGGCGCACGATCCGTGCAGCACTCTCTGCAGTATCTTCTGATTCGACAAGGCGGATGCGTGGGTGTTTTTTAAAAAACTCGCTGCACTGGGCCAGGGCCATGGGGTGCGAGTGTACTTCACGCAACTGATCAATCGGAGTGCCTGGCAAAGCCAGTAAATTTTGCTGAATACGGAGATACACTTCTCCAACTACCACTAAATCACTGTTTTCCAGCAACTTATAATTCCCCAGAATGCTCCCGGCAATACTGTTTTCGATGGCGAGAATAGCAGCGTCTGCTTGTTGTGGGTCGGCCGTTTTTTCAAAAAGAATGGGAAAAGACAGCGCCGGCACCACCTGTATCACTTCTCCAAAAAACTGACGGGCTGCAATCTCGTGGAACGCACCGCGTACGCCCTGTATCGTGATGCGCTGCCCCTGAACGGCAGGAGGCGTAAGTTGTTTCTGTGCTGGTGTGGTCGATAAAGACACTGATGAGTCTGACATTGCAAGGATTTACAAAACAAATAAAAAAGGGAGTTCCTGATGTTCAGGAACTCCCTTGTCTGTTGATTTTCAGTTACTTTTTTTATACTGAAGCACACAGGTAGGTCCCTTTTCCTTTTCCAAAAAAGAAATAGAAAAAACAGAAACCAAAATAAAATGTGCTGCGGTTGTTCATGCTGTACTGTTGTACTGTTACGGTGCAAACGTACTGGGTTGTTTTGAATGCTGCAAGTTTCCGGCCAAAAAAATATTTTTTTTACTCGGAGTAAAAAAATCACATCAACCCGCGTCCTTTCATTTGATCCATCTGGGTTTGCACCTGCGCAATATGTCGCTGACTGTGCAGCACCAGCCATTCGAGGGTATTGCCCAGGGTAAAGGTGAAAAAGCCGGATTTACCCCGACCTACTTTCGCTTTGTTCAGGTTCACCTCCTTAGCAGCCAATATCACACGCAGTAAGCGTTCGGCATTGATGGTAAAACCTTTTACAATATCCTTGCCCAGAGGGCGCTGCGAAAAATTGTAGTATTTGGCTGACTTGTAAGCCTTGATATTATTGGGATCGGCCCTAAAGATGAATCTTTTTCCCGCACTGGTGTATTTCACTTCTTCCACCGGTTTCCATTGACGGGCCTTCGCTTTGTGTACTGCCAGTTCCATTCTAGGGATATAACGTTCCAGGTAGGCATTGATATGGGCGAAACATTCCAGGGTGTTCCAGCGTTCAGGTGCGGAGCGATATTGGAGTGCAGATTCGTCCAGTTGGGCGATTTGAGTACGAACGATATCAAGTGATTGTCGGAGATCCGTTTCGAGGCGGTCAAGCAGGGTAGTCTGTGTCATAGAGCTGCAAAAGTAGTTGCCATAACAACGGTACCAAAGCGAGTGCCAAAAAATTTCCCAAATTGACCGACCTTTGCGGTGTTAAAGTTTGCCATCGAAAATAAAAATGGTGGTAAATTATTGTATTTCAATGTTTTATGAAGACGAAAACCTTAAGAAAAGATAAAGTTAATGTGATCACACTCGGGTGTTCCAAAAATTTGGTGGACAGCGAGAACCTGATCACTCAACTTCGGGGCAATGATTATGACGTGGCGCACGACAGCGACCGCGAAGATGCCAATATTGTGGTGATCAATACCTGTGGCTTTATTGACCTGGCCAAACAGGAAAGTATTGATACGATTGTGCAATACGCCAACATCAAACAATCGGGCGGCATCGATAAATTGTACGTAACCGGGTGTTTGTCACAGCGTTACAAAGACAGCCTGGAAGAAGCCATACCCGAAGTGGATGCTTTTTTCGGCACCCTGGAAATGCCGGCACTGCTGGCAAAAATGGATGCCGATTACAAGTATGAATTGCTCGGCGAACGCCAGATCACCACGCTGCCACACTATGCCTACCTGAAAATATCGGAAGGCTGCAATCGAACCTGCTCGTTTTGCGCCATCCCGCTCATGCGCGGCAAACACATCAGCCGCCCAGTGGAAGAATTGGTGATGGAAGCCAAAAATCTGGCGCGGCGTGGGGTTAAAGAACTGTTGCTGATCGCTCAGGAACTGACGTACTACGGCCTCGATATCTACAAAACCCGCGAATTGCCGCGCCTGCTGCATGCGCTTGCCGATGTGGAAGGTATCGAATGGATTCGCCTGCATTATGCTTACCCCAGCAAATTTCCGCTGGAAATCCTCGATGTGATGGCCGAACGCAAGGAAATCTGCAACTACCTGGATATACCGCTACAGCACGTCAGCGATCCGGTGCTGGATATTATGCGCAGACAAATCACACGCGCAGAAACGGAAGAACTGATCGCCAAAATTCGCGAAAAAGTGCCTGGAATTGCCCTGCGTACCACTTTCCTCGTCGGCCACCCCGGCGAAACGGAAGCGGATTTCGAGCAGTTGCTGGAATTTGTACAACAACAACAATTCGAGCGGGTAGGGGTTTTTCAATACTCTCATGAGGAAAGCACACGGGCGTACGAACTGCCCGATGATATTCCGGCGGAAGTAAAGGCGGAACGCGCCCAGCGGCTCATGGACGTGCAACAGGAGATTTCTTATCAAAAAAACGAAGCCAAAATCGGCCAGATTTTCCGCACCTTGTTCGACCGCAAAGAAGGGAAATATTTCATCGGCCGCACGGAAGCCGATTCGCCCGAAGTGGACAATGAGGTTCTGGTGCCGGTTAAAGGGAATTATGTGCGTTTGGGCGATTTTGCCGATATACGGATCACGGGGGCGGAGGAATTTGATTTGTACGGAGAAGTGGTGAAAGAGTTATGAGGTATAAGTTATGAGTTATGAGTTTTTGGCGTTTCAGGTTGGAATGGTATAAAAGGAAAAAATGCATCTGTAATCCCCCATTATGCCGAACTTGATTTGATAACAAACAACTGATAACAAAAAGAACAGTAACGTACGCCTTAATACCTATTCCAGCCTGAAACGCCAAAAACTCATAACTCATAACTCATAACTCATCCCTCCACATGCGTATCGCACTCGCCCAAATAGACTACCACATCGGCAATTTTGAAGGTAATCTGGCTAAAATGCTGACTGCGGTCGAATCGGCCAAAGCACAGGGCGCCGACTTGATCTGTTTCGGCGAACTGGCTGTTTGTGGTTACCCACCGCGCGACTTCCTGGAATTCGACGATTTTATCCGCCAATCGCAGGCCTCGGTGGATGCGCTGAAAGCTGTCAGCCATGGCATTGGTATTGCAGTTGGCGCGCCATCGCGCAATCCGGTGAAAGCAGGCAAGGACCTGTACAATTCTGCCTATTTTCTATCGGAAGGCCAGGTGCTTGGCGTCCAGCACAAAGCGTTGTTGCCGACGTATGATATTTTTGACGAGTACCGCTATTTCGAGCCGGCTACGGCTTTCCAGACGGTTGCCTTCAAAGGCAAAAAAATAGCACTTTCCATTTGTGAGGATATCTGGAATGTGGGCAATGAAAATCCATTGTACACCATTTGTCCGCTGGATGAAATGATGCACGAAAAGCCCGATTTTATCCTGAACCTGAGCGCATCGCCGTTTGATTATGCCCATGCCGCAGCGCGCATTCTTGTGATCCGGGCCAATGTGCAACGCTATGGCATTCCGATGTTTTACTCCAACAACACCGGCGCGCAGACCGATATTGTTTTTGACGGCGGCAGCATCGTGATGTCGCCCGACGGGCAGGTTTTTGATGAAATGCCCTATTTTGAAGAATGCCTGAAAGTGTATGACCTGGAAGAGGTGCTGCGCGGCGGCCGCAGTTCGGAACAACCCAAAAACAAAGTACAACTCATACACGATGCGCTGGTGCTGGGCATTCGCGATTACTTCCTGAAACTGGGTTTCAAAAAAGCCATTCTGGGTTTGTCCGGCGGTATCGATTCCGCGGTAACGGCCGTACTGGCTGCCAAAGCCCTGGGTGCAGAAAACGTCCGTGTGCTCCTGATGCCCAGTCAGTTCAGCAGCGACCACTCCGTTGATGATGCCCGGCAACTGGCTGATAATCTGGGTATTGCGTATGACATAATCGCCATTCGCCCCATGTACGAAGTCTTTGAAACGGCATTAAAAACACAGTTTGAAGGTCAGCCATTTAACGTAACGGAAGAAAACATACAAGCCCGGATCAGGGGAACCCTGCTCATGGCGATGAGTAATAAATTCGGCAATATTCTGCTGAATACCACCAACAAAAGCGAAATGTCTGTCGGCTACGGCACCTTGTATGGCGATATGTGCGGCGGTATTTCCGTACTCGGCGATGTGTACAAAACGGAAGTGTACGAACTGGCTAACTACCTGAATACTGCCGGAGAAGTGATCCCGCAAAACAGCATCGTCAAGCCGCCCAGCGCGGAACTGCGCCCGGGACAGAAAGATTCCGACAGCCTGCCGCCGTATGAAATACTGGACCCACTGCTGTTCCAATATATCGAATGCCGGCAAGGTCCACGCGAATTGATTGAAATGGGTTTTGATGAAGCGCTCGTCAAACGCGTTTTGCGCATGGTCAATATCAATGAATTCAAACGCGAACAGGCCGCTCCGGTGCTTCGGGTCAGCAGCAAAGGATTCGGTATGGGGCGTAGGATGCCGATTGTTGGGAAGTATCTTTCGTGAGTTGGGGCAGTAAGGTTGAATCAGGATTTGAAGAATAAAAAAAGATGGCCAGGATTGTACCTGCGCCTTGACTTTGGTTGAGAGGAGTCGCCAGGTGGTTGCCCTATCCTTTGTCTTTTTTCTTGGGGTAAAATCGTTATACCTTTGGCCAAAACAACCAGCCAGCCGCGTGTATTTATCTCAACTCAAAATCACCCAGTTCAAAAACTACGAACAGCAAACGCTGACGTTGTCGCCGCGGCTGAATTGCCTGACGGGCTTGAACGGCATGGGTAAAACCAACGTATTGGATGCGGTACACTATTTGTGTTTGTGCAAGAATCATACGGGTCTGAACGACAAGCAGTTGATCCGGCACGGGTCCACCTTTTTTCGGCTGGAGGGACATTTTCAGATGGATGATGACATCCAGAAAGTGGTAGCCAAATACCAAAGTGGACAGCGCAAGGAAATCGAGCGCAATGGCATGGCCTATGAGCGGTTGACGGATTATATCGGGCAGTTTCCGGTGGTCATGATCGCACCGGATGATGTAACACTGGTGCAGGACGGCAGTGAGGACCGCCGCAGGTTTCTGGATGCTACCTTGTCGCAAATTTCACCGGGTTACCTGCAAAACCTCCTGATTTACAATGCTTTACTCAAGCAGCGCAACGCGCTGTTGAAAAACTTTGCCGAGCAAAAACGTTTCGACCCTGTTTTGCTGGAAAGTATCGATCACCAGATGCCTGTACCTTCACAGGTGCTTTATGAACAGCGCAACAACTTTGTATCGGCATTCAGGCCGCTGTTTCAGGAGTTGTACGCTGCCATAGCGAACAGCAGGGAAGCGGTGGATGTTCGCTACGATTCCGACCTCTCGAACGGTCCCCTGGAAGCACTTCTACCGGGCGCCCTGGAGAAAGACCGCATTTTACAACGGTCCACCGTCGGGCCGCACCGCGACGACCTGCTGCTGTACATGGATGGGCAATTGGTGAAAAAATTCGCGTCCCAGGGGCAGTTAAAATCATTTCTGCTGGCGCTGCGGCTGGCACAGTACGAGGTGCTGCGGCAGGCAAAAGGTGTAGCGCCTGTTTTACTGCTCGACGATATTTTTGACAAACTGGACGAACACCGGGTGCGGCAACTGGTGGGCCTTTTGATCGGACGGGATTTCGGGCAGATTTTTATTACAGATACCCAAAGGAGCAGAATGGAAGAAATAGTTGCCTCGTTCTCAGGGGATTATAGGATTTTTGAGGTGGAAAACGGAATCGTGAGTGGTGGGGGGGGGGGGGGGGGGGGGGGGGGGGGGGGG
>JADLCC010000321.1 GCA_020847425.1 Saprospiraceae bacterium | reverse complement strand
TCGTCCGAACTGTCATCTATCGTCGAATTGGCATCGCACCAGAAATTTTCGTTAAAAAATGAAATCGAAGGCGGGCTATCGAAGGAACAACTCGGGATGGCGTTTGCGTAAACATTTTTAAAAATGGATGGATTCTGGAGGTCGTGGATTTCTTTCAGCCGATCGATGCCATCGCCCGCCGAACCGGGATTCCAACGAAAAAACGCCCATTGGTTGTAAAAAGCAGTATCGAGCGGGATAGATTGTAGCGGGTTGGTCAGGAAAAACTGTCCCTCTGGCTGCGCCGGGTTATTGATGCGCATTTTCAACACGCGGACGTCATCGGTATCGTCGGCGGGCGTGCCGTTGTTTTCACAGGTGACGGTTTGATGTAATATTAAAATATCGGGCTGCGGCGCAGGCGCTTCATTGGCAAGCCACATCAGGTAATTCGGCAGGGTCTGGCTCAGATTTCGTTTGCCCCAAACGACATCCAACTTGCCGTCGCCATCCACATCGTGCGGCGCGACGGCAAAAAAATTGCCGTAATTATTAGGCTGCGTTTCATCATAAATAATTAACATAGAAGAAAATGTAGCGTTGCCCAAACCTCTGATGAACCGCAATTTTCCCCAATAATTATCCGAAATCACGAGGTCGGGCAAGCCGTCGCCCGTCTCATCAAACACGGTAAAATAGTTGGTCGCCCAGGAAGCGTTGGTCGACCAGGCTGCCAGTACCTGTTCACCCGAAAAACCCGCGCTGCCCAGATTTCGATACCACGCCACTTTTTGGTCGCCCCACATTTGGGTGATGTACACATAATCGAGCCGCCCGTCGGCATCCAGGTCGGTGAGCATGCTTTGGTTGACGTTGCTGGGCGAGGGTGTGCCGGCCGGGAAAAGTCCGCTTGGCGCGGAGAATGCGCCGTTGCCGAGGTTTTTGTAAACACGCGGCGGGTAACTATTGAAAAAATACAAAACCATATCCAGCAGGCCGTTTTCATCGACGTCGAGCGCAAAAGCGCCGGAGCACAGTTGGATATCGGTTTCAAGCAGGTGCGCCTCGAAATTACCCGTTCCGTCATTCTCGAACCAGTAAAAACGGGCATTGACCGATACGGCATCCGTGCCATTGCAGGCAAAAAGGTCGATATCGCCGTCGTTGTCGAGATCGCCGCCCGCTACTTGTTTGCAGGAAGTGACCAGTCCGGGCAGTGCTGTACGCGC
Source organism: Saprospiraceae bacterium (assembly GCA_020847425.1). Taxonomy (GTDB): domain Bacteria; phylum Bacteroidota; class Bacteroidia; order Chitinophagales; family Saprospiraceae; genus M3007. The sequence goes on along the minus strand of JADLCC010000321.1, from coordinate 5,369 downwards.
GCCCCAAAGGTTGTTGCCGAGGTATTTTTGCCAATACACCGAATCGTTCGCGGCGGGCAAAGCGCGGTCTTTCAAGCCGTCGCCATCGAGATCGCCGTTGAAACCCTGGATGCCTCCGCCCGGGTACCAGCGCTTTTCGTCGTAATTGCCATTGCCGAGGTTGACCAGCAGCGTACCGGATGCCACAAGATCGTTGATGCCATCCGCATTGTAATCCACCGAAAGAATGCTTTTCGGAATGCCCAGGCTGGTTTGTAAAAACTGCTGCATGGAAAATTCACCGGCTGATAACTGACTGAACCACATCATTGCGAAATTATTGGCGGTGGCCGTGCAAAAATCATTTTGGCCGTCGCCGTTGAAATCACCGATCTCGAGCAAGCCGTAGTCCGGAAACTGTCCCGGCGTTGGGGTGGTTGGCGAAACGGCAAACATACCCGTACTACCTTCAAATCTGAAATAACTGCCCGACTGTCCAGTGGTTAGTTCGCCGATCATCAAATCCGCGTCGCCGTCCGTGTCGAGGTCGCCAAGTGCGAAACCCCTGCCTGTTTTGAATTTAGTGGAAATGGTTTGCAGGAGCGTTGCCTGTCCCGTCTCATCGAATTCCTGCCACTGGATGTTCTGTCCGCTATTGAAAATCAGTTCGATTTTTCCGTCATTGTCCATGTCGGCAGTCTCCAGGTTTTCGGGCACAACCGAAAGGAGTTGTATGGCCTGGAAGGCGCCGTCTCCTGAATTTTTGTACCAAAAACAGCCGTCGGTTTGGCGTGTGATAAAATCCGGCTTCCCATCGCTATCGAAATCCACCGACTTGAAAATCAATGGATTGGCAGCATTTACTAAAGTCTGGATATTGCCAAAATTGCCGCCACCCAGGTTTTTTTGCCAAAAAATAGTGCTCGAATCCACCGAAAGCGGATCGGGTAAAAGGTCGCCATCGACGTCGATAACCAGGGCGATATTTTTTTCAAAGACCTGCTGTTGCTGCTCAAACTGACCGTTACCGAGGTTTTTTCTCCAAAACTTTCCGGCTACCAGGTCCATCTGGCCGTCGCTGTCGAGGTCAGAAAATTGAGCGCCAAAAAAACCAACGGGCATTGTAGCCAGGTCGGCATCGAGCAAGGGTTCCGGAGCGTGAAAACTACCGAAACCATCGCCGCGAAAGACGGTTACACCCGTAGCCGAAGTAGCCACGATGTCGGGGAGCCCGTTATCATCCACATCGTACAATGCAAACTTTTTGACATTGCTGATGGTATGCGGCAGGTCGCTGGTGGTGATAATTTGGGGGACTGTACCAAATTGGGCCTGCGTTTTGCCGCAAAGAAACAGGCAGAAGCATAGGAGATAGAGTAATACTGTTTTATTCATAACATTAAGTATGCTTAGCATGTGCTAAAGTATACGTTTGGGGTCATAAACAAAAAACGGCGCGTACAAACCCTCCCAGGTCCGTACGCGCCGTTCAATATTTATTTTGCTTAAATCCTTTACAAGTGCCTGATTATCAACACGGATAACCAATAACTAATAACGGATAACAACCTATTTCAGCATCGTTTTCACTTCATTGATCACATAAGACTCGACGATATCGCCGGGTTTGATGTCGTTGAAGTTTTTGATGGTCAGGCCGCATTCGAGACCGGATTTGACCTCTTTTGCATCCTCTTTGAAACGTTTGAGCGAAGCCAGTTCGGCGTTCTGGTTGGCATTGCCCGGGTACACCACGATACCATCGCGAACGATGCGGATGTAGTGGTTCCGGCTGATTTTGCCTTCCAGTACGAAGCAACCGGCAACGGTGCCGACCTTCGAGATTTTATACACCTCGCGGATTTCGACCTGGCCCATGATTTCTTCTTCCTTCGTCGGTTCCAGCATGCCCTCCATAGCGGCCTTGATTTCCTCGATGGCCTCGTAAATGATGGAGTACATTTTGATTTCCACGCCTTCTTTTTCTGCGAGTTTGCGCGCAGTGATGGAAGGACGCACCTGGAAGCCGATGATAATAGCGTCGGAAGCGGAAGCCAGCATGACGTCGCTGTCCACAATCTGGCCGACGGCCTTGTGGATGACGTTGACCTGGATTTTCTCCATCGACAGTTTGATGAGCGAGTCGGTAAGGGCTTCGATAGAACCGTCCACGTCGCCTTTGACGATGAGGTTGAGTTCCTTGAAGTTGCCCAGTGCCAGACGGCGACCGATTTCTTCGAGGCTGATCCGTTTGCTGGCGCGGTTGGCTTGTTCGCGGATGATCTGGGCGCGTTTGGTGGCGATCTCTTTGGCTTCGCTGTCGGAGCGGGCCACTTTGATTTTTTCACCTGCCTGCGGCGCACCGGGAAGACCGAGTACCAGTACCGGAGTAGCGGGGCCTGCTTCCTTGATTTTTTTGCCGCGTTCGTTGAACATGGCTTTTACCTTGCCTGAAAACTCGCCGGCAATGATGGGGTCGCCATCGTGCAGGGTACCATTTTCCACGAGCATTTTGGTGACATAGCCCCGGCCTTTATCCAAAGACGCTTCCAGCACGGTGCCGATGGCACGGCGGGTTGGATTGGCTTTGAGTTCGAGCAGTTCCGCTTCGAGCAGCACTTTTTCGAGGAGTTTGTCCACGTTTTCGCCTTTTTTGGCCGAAATGTCCTGGCTCTGGTATTTACCGCCCCAGGATTCGACCAGAAGGTTCATCTGGGCGAGTTCGTTTTTGATGCGTTCCGGGTCGGCGCCTGCCTTGTCAATTTTATTGATGGCAAAAATAATTGGAACACCGGCGGCTTGTGCGTGGCTGATCGCTTCCCGTGTTTGTGGCATGATACTGTCGTCTGCCGCAATCACGATGATAGCGATGTCCGTCACCTTGGCGCCGCGTGCCCGCATGGCGGTAAACGCTTCGTGACCAGGTGTATCGAGGAAGGTAATTTCTTTATCGTTGTCTGCACCGACTTTCACTTCATAGGCGCCGATGTGCTGGGTAATACCGCCCGCTTCTCCTTCCGCGACGTTGGCGCTTCGGATAAAGTCGAGCAAAGAGGTTTTACCGTGGTCGACGTGACCCATAACGGTTACGATCGGCTGGCGTGGAACGAGGTCTTTCGGATCGTCGAGTTCCTCTTCTTCCACTTCCACCTGCTCTTCGGCGCTGATAAACTGCACCTCGTAGTTGAATTCGCTGGCAACAACTTCGATCAGTTCGGCGTCGAGGCGCTGGTTGATGGATACGAAGATGCCGAGGCTCATACAGGCTTTGATGACATCGGCAGGTTTGATGTTCATCAGCGATGCCAGGTCGGAAACGGAGATAAACTCTGTGACCTGCAGTACTTTTTCGCCTTCTGTGCGTTCCTGTTCGGCGAGTTCGGCGCGTTCGCGGCGTTCGTCGCGTTTGTCACGGCGTATTTTCTGGCGTTTACGGCTGGCGCTTGCGCCCATCCGCGCCATGGTCTGGCGGATTTGGTCCTCAATTTGTTTTTGAGAAACCTCTTTCGGTTGGTCGTCGCGGCGGGCAGTCGGCGCAGGGCCGCGGCGTTCGCCGGGAGGCGTATTGGGCCCGGCGGTTCCGCCCGACATAGATGCCTGGAGCGAAGCGGCCGTAACGGGCTGTTGTACCTTTTTGCGTTTGCGTTTGTGGCGGTTGGGGTCGTTGTTGCTTCCGGCGCCTTCGGCTGTTCCGCTGCCTGCGTTAGCCGGCCGGTTGCTCTGGCCGCCTTGCTGCGGGTTGCGGGTTCCACCACCGGGGTTGTTGCTCCGGTTGCCACCCTGACCACCACGGTTGCCCTGGTTGGGGCCGCCGCGATTACCCTGGCGATCGCCGGGAGTTGGTTCGGGTTTGGGTTTTTCGAGACTGATGCGGCCCAGGATTTTCAGGCCCCTCAATTGCGGCGCATCTGCGCGGTAGGGTTCTGAATCTTCCGGTGCGGCAACTTCTGCCACAGGGCTTTTTTCAACCGGTGTATCGGGCACTGCAACAGGCGCTACAGGTGCTTTTACCGGTGGCGTTGTTTCTGCTGCCGGTTTTTTCTCCGGTGCAGGCGTAACGGCCGGTTTTTCGGCTTCCTTATTTACAACTGGTGCAACCTGTTCTTTTGGCTGGGCTTCCTGAGGTTTTTCCTCCTGTTTAGGCGCCGGTGGTTTGGGGGCCGGCGGTTTGGGTTGGTCCAGGTCGATTCTTCCAATGACGCGCAAGGCCGGGCGTTCGCGGTGTGTTGTCAATTCCTGTTCCTCTTTTTTAGGAGCGGCAGAAGACTCTTGTTGTTCTTCTACTTTTGGCAATACAACTTTAGGCGCTTCTTCGCGCGGAGGCAAAAAAGACGTGCGCGGCGCGGAAGGCGCAGCGGGAGAACTCGATGTGTTTGTACCGGCAGAAGGTGAAACTGGGTCTTTCTTCAGTACGGGACGGGCAAGTTTGTCCGCCTCCTGTTTGATAGCAAGGTCTTTTTGGAACTCCTTCTGGAGCACAGTGAGCATCTCGTCGCTGATATCGGCGGTGGGTTTTTCTTCCACAAGTGGGAAGCCTTTGCTATGCAGCGTCTCGACGATGGTGTGCAGACCGACGTTGAACTCTTTTGCTACCTTAATTAATTTTTGCGCCATGCAGTGGTTTGCCTGCTTTATTTAAAAAGTTGATTTTGGATGCGTTTGCGGGGAAACGCCGGAATTGCCGCGTGAAATATCGTTTAGAAGGCCTTGAATGTTTAAATTTTGAAATTGCGCTGCAAAGGTATAATAAAAAAAGCGGTTAACCTGCGAATTGGTTATTAGTTATTCGTTATTGGTTATTCGTGTGGCAAATTTTGGCCTAAAATATTAATCAAGCCAAGCGATACAACACCAATAACCAATAACGAATAACGAATAACCAATTACACCTGTTTACCTTCTTCATCAAATTCATCTGCCAGAATCCGCAGCACTTCCTTGACGGTTTCTTCCTCCAGGTCGGTGCGTCGGATCAGTTCCTCTGCGCTGAGTTCGAGTACCTGACGGGCCGTATCGCAACCGACACCTTTGAGGGCTTCGATGACCCATGGTTCCATGACATCGCTGAATTCCTCGAGGTCTACGTCGTCGATTTCGTATTCTGCCTGGTTGCGGTACACGTCTATTTCGTAACCGGTCAGTTTGGTCGCCAGTTTGATATTGCTGCCCGCTTTACCGATCGCCAGGCTTACCTGGTCGGCATCGAGGTAAACGGCCGCGCGTTTGCGTTCGTGGTCGAGTTCGATGGTCGTGATTTTGGCGGGTGTGAGGCTGCGCTGAATAAACAGCGAGGTATTGTTGGTGTAGTTGATGATGTCGATGTTTTCGTTGCGGAGTTCGCGAACGATGCCGTGGATACGGCTACCTTTCATACCTACGCATGCGCCAAC
>JADLCC010000320.1 GCA_020847425.1 Saprospiraceae bacterium | reverse complement strand
GTGACCCTGCAAATGGAATTGACCACCGCAACAGATTTGTCGGTCGGTATCTTCGGTTTGAACGGTCAGTATTTCGGCGAGCAAATCACAGAAAAATCTGTTGCCGGCGAACAATCTTTCACCCTAAACACAAGCAATCTGCCAATCGGCTTCTACCTGGTTCGTATCCAGGCTGGTAACGCCGTGAAAACGGAAAAAATGATTGTGGTGCGTTAATTTGGTTGAGAGTTGAGGGTTGAGAAGTTGAGCGCGATTATGTAGCGGCTTTTTGACTCAAACAATACCATTTTATTGCAAATAAAATACGAGAGCCGTCCGATGTGTATCGGACGGCTCTCTTTTTGTAATAAATGCAAATGGATTGAAACGCAGAAGATGGTAAGCATTGATGTGCGAAACTGGCACTCAACTGCTCAACACTCAACCCCTCAACCGCTCCGCAGATTACTCCGCTATTTTGCAACACTCAGCAGATTGTTCCTGGGCGCAGCAGCCGGGGAAACAGCAATCGGCAGCGCCGGAGTTGAACTGGCGGTACGCCGCGAAGCCGGAAGCAGCCAGGCCGAGCAGTATCATGCCTACGAGCAAAGTTTTTTTCGCTTTCATCATTTTAAATTTGAAATGAACAGATGGATGGATGAATATTTGAAGATGCGGATATTCGAGTATTTGACTGATTTACAGTGCTGTACCCTCAACCTCTCCACCCTCAACCCCTCAACTTTTAGCAGCACCCGCCGCCGCAACCTGTTTCGCAGCAATCGCCGCCGGAACAACAAAATGAGGATAGGAAAGACAGTACATTTTTCATGTGTCGAAATATTTAAAGTGAATGATATGGCCGAAGCCGGTTCACAGAAATAGACGAGCACTTGAAAAAAAGACGCATCAACATGTTTTTTCGAGACAGGCCACCTGTATCAGATTGCCATATTTGTCGGCTTCAATCTGGCAGCATTGTGTAAACAGGCTGTGCAATTCAACCCGCGCGCGTTGCACACGGCTTTTGGCTCCGGAGTAACCGATGTTCCACTGACTAGCCAGTTCTTTTTGCGAAATATTTTGTAAATCAGCAAGTTGGAGCGCTTCTCTGTGTTGTTCGGGCAACAACTCCAAAAAAGGCTGCACACACTCCGCCATCCATTGGTTGAATTCCATGGGCGACAAATCGGCCGCTCGGGCATCCGCCTGCTCGATTTCCACCACAGGCGATCGTTTCTGTTTGTAATAATCGAGCAGCGTATTGCGGGTAATCTGCCAAACCCATGCCGGGAGGCTTTCCCGGTTGCTCAACGTGGGTAATTTCAGGTGTATTTTGATAAAAATTTCCTGCAATAAATCATCCGCGTCCTGCCTGCACCGTACACGCTGCACTAAATAACGCCGCAAATGCCGGCTAAAACCTGTCCAAATCGAGGTAGTATCTGTCATAATCATACAGGCAGCTTTGTCCGCCCGGACAAAAGACGAAAGAAAAGAAAAAAGACGCAAGAATTAGGAATGAGGAATGCCGAGCGTGATGTTGGGCATCATGCTCGGCATTCCTCATTCCTCAACCCTCATTCCTCCTTAAGATCCGTGGCAGTTTTTATACTTTTTCCCACTTCCGCAAGGGCAGGGTTCATTCCGGCCGATCACTTTTTCCTTCACAATCGGCTGCACGCGTTGTACCGGTCCGTTGTGACCTGCAGCGGCGGCGGCGCGTTGTGCGGCCTGTTGCGATTCCGTCATTTCCTGGCCTGCGTTATTGGCCCGGAGGCGGCTGGCCTGTGCCCTGCGTTGCGCTTCGGCTGCTGCTGCCTGCTGCTGTGAACGCTGTACCTGTTGTTCGTCAGGCAGTGTCAGCGACCCTTTAAGCAGGAAAGACGTCACACTGGTGTTGATATGGCCGATCAATCCTTCAAACAGGTTATAAGCCTCCATTTTGTAAATAACCAGCGGATCTTTCTGCTCGAACGACGCGCCCTGCACGGATTCTTTCAGGTCGTCCACATTGCGCAGGTGCTCTTTCCAGGCATCGTCGATGAGTGCCAGGGTGGCTACCTTTTCGATGTCATGCATAATGGATTTTCCGTTGGTCCGGATGGCTTCTTCCATATCCGCACTGATGTTCAGGCCTAGGCTGCCGTCGGTAAACGGCACAACAATCCGTTTGTAGCGGTGGCTTTCGCGGGCGTATACATCTTTAATAATCGGCAACAAACGATCGCCCACCTGTTTGGATTTGTAGTCGTACAAATCAAATACCTGCTGCTGGAAAGTAGCCAGCACCGTACTCATCGAGGCCGTTTTGAACCAGTTGGGGTCCATTTCAGGGTCTACGCCGATGAGGCGGATGGCATCGAGCCGGAACGTTTCAAAATCGCCGCCTTCGCGGTGCACCTGCACCAGTTCGGAGGTAATCGCGGTGAAAGCGTTGTTGATATCCACGGAAAGTCGGTCGCCAAACAAGGCGTTATGGCGTTTTTTGTAAATCGCCTCCCGCTGAATATTCATCACGTCGTCGTATTCGAGCAGGCGCTTCCGGATACCGAAGTTGTTTTCCTCTACTTTTTTCTGGGCGCGTTCGATACTGTTGGTCACCATCGAATGCTGGATCACATCGCCTTCTTTATGGCCCATTTTGTCCATCAGGCCGGCGATGCGGTCGCTCTGGAACAAGCGCATCAACTGGTCTTCCAGCGATACATAGAACTGCGTTGAACCCGGGTCGCCCTGACGGCCTGCACGGCCTCGCAACTGACGGTCGACACGACGGCTTTCGTGGCGTTCGGTACCGATAATCGCCAGACCGCCCACTTCTTTGACGCCTGCGCCGAGTTTGATGTCGGTACCACGACCGGCCATGTTGGTGGCGATGGTTACTTTGCTGGCGTGACCTGCTTCTGCGACGATTTCCGCCTCGCGCTGGTGCTGTTTGGCATTCAACACATTGTGGTCGATGCCGCGCATTTTCAGCATACGCGACAACAGCTCGGAAATTTCCACTGAAGTGGTACCGACCAGGATCGGGCGGCCTTGATCCCGCAGTTTGATGATGTCGTCGATGACGGCGTTGTATTTTTCGCGGGCCGTTTTATAAACGAGGTCTTCTTCGTCTTTACGGGTAATCGGGCGGTTGGTAGGCACCACCACCACGTCCAGTTTGTAAATATCCCACAACTCCTTGGCTTCCGTTTCTGCCGTACCGGTCATACCGGCCAGTTTGTGGTACATCCGGAAATAGTTCTGGAGCGTTACGGTAGCGTAGGTCTGGGTAATTTCACCCACTTTTACGTTTTCCTTGGCTTCCAGCGCCTGGTGCAAACCGTCGGAATAACGGCGGCCTTCCATGACACGTCCGGTTTGTTCGTCTACGATTTTCACCTCACCGTCCATCACGATGTACTCGTTGTCTTTTTCAAACAGGGCATAGGCTTTCAGCAACTGCTGAATGGCGTGAACACGGCGGCTTTTCACCCCGTAATCCTGCGACAAACGTTCTTTGGCTTCTATCTTTTCATCATGGCTCAGGCTGTCGTCCCGGTCGATAAACACCAGTTCTTCACTGATATCCGGCATGATGAAAAAGTTGGGTTCGTTGCTGAATTTGGACAGAAAATCGCCCCCTTTTTCGGTGAGTTCCACCTGGCGGTTTTTTTCGTCGATATAGAACAGCAACTCGCTGTCCACTTCGGGCATCCGCTTCGCATTCTCCTGTAAATAAACGTTTTCCGATTTTTGCAGCAGCACTTTAATGCCTTCTTCGCTCAGGAATTTGATGAGCGGGCGGGATTTGGGCAGCGCCCGGTGCGCGCGCAACAGCGCAAGGCCGCCGCCGCCTTCTTCGGCGCCGGTATTTCCTGCGGAAATTTGTTTGCGTGCCTCTGTCAAAAACAGCGAAGACAGTTTGCTTTGTTCTTCCAGCAGGCGCTTGACGGTCGGGTTCAGTTCGACGTATTCCTGGTCATCGGCGCCGCGGGTAACAGGGCCGGAAATGATCAAAGGCGTCCGCGCATCGTCGATGAGGACGGAGTCCACCTCATCCACAATGGCGTAGTGGTGTTTGCGCTGCACCAGTTCATCGGGGCTGATGACCATGTTGTCGCGCAGGTAATCGAAGCCGAATTCGGAGTTGGTACCAAACGTAATGTCTGCCTTATAAGCGTCGATGCGCTCTTTGGAATGCGGGCGGTATTTATCGATACAATCGACCCGCAGCAGCAGGAATTCGTAGATCGGGCCGACCCACTCGGAGTCGCGTCGGGCCAGGTAATCGTTGACGGTTACGATGTGTACGCCTTCGCCGGCTACCCCGTTAAGGTAAGCAGGCAGGGTACCGACCAGGGTTTTACCCTCACCGGTGGCCATCTCGGCAATTTTGCCGTCGTGCAACACCATACCACCCATGAGCTGCACATCGTAGTGTATCATGTTCCACACCACTTCGCCGCCTGCGGCGAGCCATTTGTTTTTCCAGATGGCCTGATCGCCCTGTATGCTGACGTGGATTTTACCGGGCTGGGCAGCCAGCGCGCGGTCGTGGTCGGTAGCCGTCACGGTGAGCGTTTCGTTTTGAGAGAAACGGCGGCTGGTTTCCTTCACCACGGCAAAGGCTTCGGGCTGAATGGATAACAGGATGTCTTCCAGCGATTTATCGCGCGATTCCCGAAGTTCGTCCACCTCTTTAAAGAGGCGGTCTTTTTCGTTAAAATCCTCCGCGTCGATGGCTTGTTGCTGTACGGCAGCGATTTCGACATCTATATCGCTCAGGTATTCCTGAATCCGGGTGCGAAATTCGAGCGTTTTGGAACGCAGTTCGTCGTTGGAAAGGCTCTGGTATTGCTCGAAATAATTATTGATTTCGGCTACCGTCGCCTGATATTGTTTCAGGTCGCGGTCTTGCTTGGTGCCGAGTATTTTCTTTAGAAATCCAAACACGGTGTCAGGAATTATGAGTGGTGAACGATAATTGAAAGGGCAAAAGGCAAAAAACAACTTTTTACCTGTTCAAAGCCGCAAAGATACACTTTCGCTTTGGTGCGGAAGGGAGGCAACGGCACATTTCATTCCATGTCGGAAAATTGCCTTTTTTTTGACAAAATGGCAGGAAGGGGGAGGAGGAGCGGAAAAAGTGGCAGGAGAGGTGGCGGATTGAGATGCCGTGAATTGTTTGGGTGGGTGTTTGGTTTTGGTATATATTTGTATGAAAAATTAACAAGCATGGATACTGTGCAAATAAGCCTGCCCAAACAGGCGCAAATAGCAGATTTTGAAGTTAAAATGATGGTCGCCGGCGGCCTTTATGAAAAAGGGCGACTCAGTGCTGGCGAAGCGGCGGCAGTAGTCGGGCTGTCGAAGCGAGCCTTTTTGGAGGTTCTGGGTACGTATGGATTTTCAATAGTAGGCTACACGGTTGGCGAATTGGAAGAAGATCTCAAAAGTTTTGAGGGATGGAAAAAATTATAATTTCTGATACGACTTGTCTGATCTTGTTGAGTAAATTAGGGGTTTTAGACTTGCTCCGATCCCTTTTTTCAACTGTGACAATAACACCTGAAGTGGGCCGCGAGTTCGGTGAAGAATTGCCTGATTGGATTCTGGTGGAATCGGTAACGAATCAACAGCAACTTTCTGTGTTGCGATTGATTGTTGACGAAGGGGAAGCAAGTGCAATAGCCTTGGGACTTGAAAAGCCAAATAGTTTGCTTATTATGGACGAACGTAAAGGTCGTAAATTGGCGCAGGACCTTGGAATTCAAACAATTGGAACCTTGGCCATTTTGCTGGAAGGCAAAAAAGCAGGCTTTATTGCTTCACTACGCCCACTGATTGACCAAATAGATCAGTCCAATTTCCGTGTTTCTCAAGATTTACTCAATGCAATACTGGTAAAAGGTGGTGAGCCACCGATTTTGTAAATAGGTGGACCAGCAGGGCGTTAGTTTCGCTTTTGTTAGCGTCCCCGCAAACAACGACCAAACAGCCAAAATCACCATTTTATCACTCTCAATATTTATTATGCCTCAAATTGATGGATATAGTTTAGCCCTGCCAGTCTTAGCTGGTGAATTATTCTCAGATGGGGTTAGTATTAAATGTTTAGTGGGTACTGCCTTTAACATAGGGAGGGGCTATTACATCACTGCAGGTCATGTTATTCAGCAAGCATCAGAATACGACATAGTTGCACTTGGTGTAGCAGAAGGAGGCATTCCTTGGCGCGCAAGTAGGGTTAGCGCATGGGAAATCAACGAAGAATTCGACATAGCGGTATTCTGTTCAGAACATGAAATTTCTAATGCTTTCCCATGGGAAACAGCCAAAGTGAGCAACTTAACTGACATAGTTATTTGTGGATATCCTCATGGCTTATATATTAAAGAAGCCAGTATCTATAGAAGAGATTTTAAAGGATATATAATAACAAATAGGCCTTATTCAATTTTAACTGGTAAGCCTACGGTGTATGAACTTTCAATTCCTTGCCCTAGAGGATCCTCTGGCGCTTTTGTTCTTAATGACAAAAGTGGAAAAATTTGTGGTATTGTAATTGGAAGTGATAAGTCTGAAATTGATCTTAACTATGAGGTTGAAGGAAGTTCAGAAGTTTATGAGAAAGTTATTCACCACAAAACAGAGACCAGTACATACGGAATCGCAGTAGCCTCTATGGAATTACTTAATTTGGAGTTTAAGATATTAAATGGCAGTTTGCAATCATTTTTAAAATCTAACAACCTAATAGATTAAAACATTTCCAGCGCTCGAGCGAGGCTATTTTCAGTCTCGTGTGCCCTATCCGCTTCATCTCTGCCGACAAACGCAGTGTGAGCAGCTATGTGTCTGCTAACTGCTTTCCCGCTGCAGCAATATATTTACGCCCCGGCAGGTGTTCCCCCGTTCCCAATTTCACCCCACCCCCCACGCCGCGGCAGTGTCTTTTTCGACGACCTGCCGCAAACGTACAGCAGGTGTGCGTCAAAAGGTTGATTGAATCTTTTTGCTGCACACCCATTGCCGGAACTAGTACTGCCGAACGTTAAGTACGTATACCAAGCAGATGTGTCATTCAGAACCGAAGGTGATGAATCTGAGGGCGTAGCCCCATATTAAAAATAGGAGAGGCCTTCGGCCTCAGATGCTTCGGCTACGCCTCTGCATGACACATTTGCTTGGGTTGTGTACTTAATGCTCGGCGGTACCCCCACAGGGTTGACAACCCGCTCGCGCACAGGCTATCCTAAAACTACAATCCCCCACCTAAGGCTTACTCCACCCGCCCCGCCCCACCCAAGCGCTCGCGCGAGGCTATTTTCAGCCTCGTGCGTCCTATCCGCGTCGGCTATGCCGACAAACGCAGTGTGTACGGCTACATATCTGCTAACTGCTTTTTCGCCGCAGCAATACACTTTTCCCAACAGTCCAGTATTTTTTCACCCAAATGCACGATAAAACCCCAATTTGTAGAACCTTTACGGGTGTAAAGTACCAAACCACGTGTGCGTCAAAAGGTTGACTGAATCTTTTAGCCGCACCCTTTGCCGGAACAGCATTCCGGCGTACAAAACCCAACCCTGCCTATGCACCCTGTCGACGCCCTGCAACTGCATTTTAACCCCGACCAAATGATCGTGCTGAATATCGCGATGGCATTCCTGATGTTCGGCGTCGCGCTGGATGTGCTGCCATCCGATTTCCGCAAGGTGGTGGAATTCCCTAAATCGGTGGCGGTCGGGCTGCTGGCGCAGTACCTCATTTTCCCGCTGCTGACACTCGCAATCATTTATCTTTTTCGGCCGCCGGTGAGCGTGGCCATGGGCATGGTGCTGGTGAGCATGTGCCCTTCCGGCAACATGACCAATTTCCTGGTGCATTTCGCCAAAGCCAATGTGGCGTTGTCGGTCACGCTGAATGCCATCATCATTCTTTCGGCTACGGTGGTGACCCCTGCCGGTTTTTTGTTCTGGTCAAAATTTATCCCGGATTCCGCAGCCCTGCGCCAGTCTTTTGAAATAAAATTTTGGGATATGGCGCTGATAATCATTGAGTTGATCCTTGCGCCCTTGCTGTTCGGCATGTTCCTGAACCGGCGTTACCCCGATACCATTGCCCGCATCCGTCCATGGATACAGCGCATTTCGCTGCTGATCTTTTTTACCATTCTGGTGCTGGCCTTATTCGGCAACCGCGACAACCTGGGCAACTACCTGGGTTTTGTATTCTTGCTGGTCGCCGTACACAACCTCGCGGCCATCTCCAATGGTTACCTGCTGGGGCGGGCTGCGCGCTTGCCCGAACTGGATTGCCGCACACTGGCCTTCGAATCGGGCGTACACAACACCGCCCTGGGCCTATTGCTCATCTTCCGATTTTTCAACGGCCTGGGCGGAATGGCACTTATTGCAGCCTGGTGGGGTATTTGGGATCTGGTGACGGGGCTGGGGCTTGCGGCGTGGTGGAGGAAAAATAGAAGTGAGAGGGGGTGAGAGAAGTGAGAGGGTGAGAGAAGTGAGAGCCGACTTCGATTACACCAGAGTGCGCCCGGCATCCCAACTAATGACAGACAAAGGTGGTCTGGTGTAATCGAAGTC
>JADLCC010000319.1 GCA_020847425.1 Saprospiraceae bacterium | reverse complement strand
GACTCATGTCCGAAGTACATCATTTTTTATCAGGAGTAATTCGCAAATTGGCAAAATCCCCTTCCGTAGGATCTCCCACCCAAAGCCCCAAACGGCCATGCGTGGTGTCTGTCAGTTTTTGCACCAAGAGGCATGGTTGCTCGGAATTATTTACAAAAACACTGATGTTTTTATGATCCACTACAATTTTTACATGAAACCAGTCTTCGGCCCCTGGCACAGGATTAACCCCGTTTTCGTATTGCATAGGGTGGTCGGACCTCAATTTTCGCCAGGTATGCTCAGGCAGCGAAATGTATTGCACCGAATGCGCGCGTCGAATCGCTTCCGGGTGCTTAAAATTGAATGGCCTGAAATACACGGCATCATACGTGCTGTCGTTTTGGATATGAAAGGCAAAACCTTCAAAACTGCGCTGGACTACATCCCTTCCCCTTGTATCAAATTCAATCGTACCGTTGGCGAAGTCGTAGTTTTTCAAAACAAGCAAAGCGACCGGCTCCTCGTACTGGAAAGACACGCCCTTCTTTTCATTGCCTGTCAGGTTATCCATGTTGCGCCCCCATAACTCCCAGAGGCTGCGGTCCTGCAAATCGGGTTGAAAGGTTTGGGCTTCGAGTCGGGTGGAAAAAAGCAAGACAAGCAGCAGGAGGCGTTTCATTGTAAATTTGTTTAAGTGAAGGTTGGTGAGGGTTTGATAGTTTGATGGTTTGATGGTTTGTGCGGCACGTAAAAATAGATAATTGCTTCACAGAGTGGCTATTATCAACCCTCATCAACCATTATAAACCCTTCATCAACAAAAATTAACCCCTCATCAACTTTACTCGCTCCTCAACGACTTCACCGGATTCGCCACTGCCGCCCGGATACTTTGAAAGCCCACCGTCAATAACGCGATAACAATCGTTGCGAAACCCGCCAGGGCAAACATCCACCATTGCAGTTCTATGTGATAGGCAAAATCTGACAGCCATTTTCCCATAAAAAAGTACGAAACCGGGCTGGCAATGACAATCGCCAACACCACCAGTATCAAAAAGTCCCTGGCCAGTAAACCCGTAATGCCGCTCACGCTCGCACCCAGTACCTTGCGGATGCCGATTTCCTTGGTGCGTTGCCCGAGCAGGTATGTTGCCAAACCCACCAGCCCCATACAGGCGATCAACACGCTCAACAAATTGAAAATCAGCGCTACCTGACCCAGCCGCGCTTCAGAAGCATATAATTTAGCATGGTCGTCGTCGAGGAAAGTGTATTCAAAAGCCCTGTCCGGAACCTGTTTTTCCCAGGTGGCTTGCAAAAAACGGATCGCAGCGCCAAAATCCTGTTGCGCCACTTTTACAGCCATGTATTGCATAAAAAAGCCGTTTTGCCGGTCATTAAACGGTACATGCAATATGAGCGGTTCGATGGAAGTATGCAGCGAAGCAAAATGGTAATCCTTGGTCACACCCACCACCCGGAAATTGTTGAGGCGTTTTTGCAGCGCGTTTTCAGGGCTTCCCCAGCCGAGGTGGCGCACCATGGCTTCGTTGATGATCACGCTCAGGGAATCGGAAAGCCGGTTTTCAGAAAAAGAGCGCCCGGCCAGCAGTTCGATACCAAATGTTTCGAGAAAGCCGTCGCGGACATACAGGCGGGAAAACTGCCGTTCTGTATCCGAATTTTCCGTTTGGTACGTGCCCGTGTTAGACCGGACGCCAAGTGGTTCTTCCAGTGCAGTTACATTTTTAATATATTGATTTTGAAGGAGTTGTCGCCTAAAATCGTCAAAACGATCGATGCGCGACAAAGCGCAGCGCGATACCGGCAAAATCAGAACGCCGGCGCGGTCATAACCCAGCCTGGCTTCACGCAGGTACTGGAACTGGCGGTTGGCAACGATGGTTGCCAGAATGAGCGCCACGGAAATGGCAAACTGGACCACTACCAGCGCCTGCTGGGTGCGCGAGCGCAGCGCGGGTTTTTCAAAAACGCCTTTCACGGCCAGCGCAGGCCTGAAACTGCTGAGGTAAAATGCCGGGTACAATCCCGCCAGCAAACCCGTAGCGAGTGCGCCGCCCAGAAACCAGCCGCCGTGCTGCCACAAAGTGTTGAAAGTGAAGGTTTTATTGGTCAGGTTGTTCAAATAAGGCAGAGATGCCTGCATGATACCGGCAGCGACGATACCCGAAAGAAGACTGGTCAAAACCGCTTCGCCGAGCATTTGTGCCACCAGCGCCGAACGCCCGGCGCCCAGT
The DNA here is from genome assembly GCA_020847425.1 of Saprospiraceae bacterium. GTDB lineage: Bacteria > Bacteroidota > Bacteroidia > Chitinophagales > Saprospiraceae > M3007. The sequence goes on along the minus strand of JADLCC010000319.1, from coordinate 6,820 downwards.
GTTTTCCGCAAACCGATTTCTTTCATGCGCCGGATAGACTGCGCCGTCGATAGATTGATAAAATTGATGACAGCAATCAGCAGCACAAAAATGGCTACTACGGCAAATACCTGCACATAAGCGACGCTGCCGTTGGGTTCGAGTTCGCCGACCAGTTCGGTGGATTGCAGGTGAATATCGCTCAGGCGCTGCACCGGCAGGGTCGCAACGTCTCTGATGGCTATCGGGAAATATTTTTTGATGATCCCCGGCAAGGCCGCCTCGAACTGAGCGATCTGCACATTTTCCCGTAACAACACATACGTCCAGGCCGGATTCCAGTAGAACCCGTTTTTTTCGGCGTTGGTCAGGATATTGTCAAGCGTTGAAAATGACACCAGCACGTCGAAATGACAGTGCGAATCCGAAGGCACATCGGCCGCAACGCCGGTTACGGTGAGGTCCAGGTTGCTTTCAAAACGCAGCGTTTTACCGATCGGGTCGCTGTCGCCGAAGTATTTCCGGACCGCTGATTCCGTCAATACCACGCAGTTCGGCGTGAGCAATGCAGCGGAAGGGTCGCCTTTTTTGAGTTCAAAACTGAACATATTGAACACACCCGGGTCGGCAAAATAGAGTTTCGATTCGCTAAACCGCCGATCCGCGCCGTTTTCCAGCAGGTAAGTGGTTGCCCGTAGTTGCATTATACGGGTTTGATTTTCAAGCAAATGCGGCAGTTCGTTCAGCAGGGTGGGGCCCAGCGCCACGGGCGCACTGGCGCAATATTCGCCCGATCCGTCTGTCCAGATTTTCTCCGTCACCCGGTAAATTCGTTCATGTTCCTGGTGAAACTGGTCGTACGACAACTCGCTTTTTACCCAAAGCAGGATATAAAAGCAAGTGGCCAGGCCGAGTGCAAGACCAAAAACCAGGATGGCCGTCTGGCTTTTTTGATGCCAGAGGTTTCGAAGGGCAAGGCGCAAGTGGTTCTGGAACATAGGTAGTTATTCGTTATCAGTTATTGGTTATCAGGGTTGATACTCAGGTATTTACGAATTGGCAGAATGCTTTGTGGCGGCCTACTCATTCGGGATTGTTTCGTTTTTCGTAAAAATTGACAATCAACCATACCCTAAACACTAATCACGCTCACTCATTCCGCAGCGACTTCACAGGATTTGCCAGCGCCGACCGTACCGCCTGCCCGGCCACCGTCAGAAACGCAATGGCCGCTGCTACCAAACCCGCCAGCGCAAACATCCACCATTGCAGGTCGATGCGATAGGCAAAATCGGAAAGCCAGCCTTGCATAAAATACCAGGCCACCGGGGCGGCAATCACCACCGCGATGAAAACCAGTTTCAGGAAATCCCTGGACAGCAAACTGACTACCGAACCGATCGAAGCGCCGAGTACTTTCCGGATGCCGATTTCCTTTGTGCGTTGCTCGGCCATAAACGCCGCCAGCCCAAACAGGCCCAGGCAGGCGATAAAAATAGCAAAACCGGCAAACGCGCCGAGGATGCCGCCGATGCGCTGCTCCGAAACGTACAGCTGGTTAAACTCGTCGTCGAGAAAACGATAGTTGAACGGTTGCGCCGGTAGAGCGGCCTTGAACAACAGGCCGACTGCTGCCATCGTTTTTTCCGTATCGGCATTTTTAGACAGCCGTAGCGCCATGGTGCCGCTGCCTTGCCCGATATGCATCACAATTGGTTCGATGTTTTGCCGGATACTCTCGTAGTGGAAATTTTCGGTCACTCCCACGATTTCGAAAGTAGCCGTGTGTTTTAGCTCCGGGTCCATGAAAGTCGAAATTTTGTGCCCGACCGGGTCGCTCCAGCCGAATGCTTTTGCAGCGGCTTCGTTGATCACACACGCCGTGGAGTCTGTTTTTAAACTGGCATCGAACCAGCGCCCCTTGCTTATCTGCATGCCCAAAGTGTTGAGGTAATCGAAATCGACGGCCCAGAGTTGGCTGGCAACGGCTTCGGAAGCGACATCTGATCCGACCGGCGTGAACGGGGTGTTGTTGCGGCTGGACGGCGTCGGGAAATAATCCGCACAGGACACGTGTTCGATACCGGGAACCTGCTGCAATTGCGACTTGAAATCGAGGGTTTTGCCTCGCAGCCACCAGGTATTGCGCAACATGACAAGTTGCTCTTTTTCCCATCCCAGTTTTTTGTTTTGAATAAAAGACAATTGCTGCTGCACCACCAAAACCGACGTAATCAGCGCAATGGAAGCGCAAAACTGGAACACAACCAGGCCGCTTCTGAAATGGGAAGTACCCTGCCCGCCGGTGGAAATTTTACCTTTCAAGGTTTCAATTGGCCGGAAAGCGGACAAAAAGAACGCCGGGTAACTGCCTGCCACCAGCGCCGTCAGCAATGCCAGGCCCGCCAGCACGCCCAGCATCGGCGCATCGGACAAGGAAAAGTCGATTTCTTTTTCCGCAAATTGATTGAATGCGGGAAGTGCCAGTTTTACGGCCACCACAGCCAGCGCAAAGGAAAAAACGGTGAGCACCAAACTCTCCGTCAAAAACTGATGAATGAGTGCGCTCCGCCTCGATCCCAGGGCCTTGCGCACGCCTACTTCCCGGGCGCGGCCCGAAGAGCGGGCAGTACTCAGGTTCATAAAATTGACGCAAGCCAGCAACAGCACGATCAGCGCCACTGCGCCAAAAATCCAGACGTATTTGATGTCCGAATTGGCTTCGTGTTCGCCGCCCCGGTCGCTGTACAGGTGAATGTCGCGGATATTTTGCAGGCTGTATTTCATGTAATCGCCCGTCGCTTCAAAAGCCGCCAGGCTGCTGCCGGTGATCCGATCGAACTGCGGGCGCAGGTATTTCTCCGTCATTTCCTTGAAGTAGGCCGGAAACTGCGCCGCCGAAGCGCCGGGCCGCAGCAAAAGATAAGTCTGGAAATTGTTGGACAGCCACATATCGCTTTTCCCTTCTTCGATGGTCGACATCGAAAACAGGAAGTCGTAATGAAAATGCGATTGCGCCGGGATGTTCTGCATCACACCGGTAATGCGGCGGTCGCTGTGCTCGTTGATGCGCAACGTGCGCCCGACTACGCCGCCCGAACTGCCGAAGTATTTTTGCGCCATTTTTTCGGAAATGACCATGGTATTCGGCTCTGTCAGTGCCGTTTGGGGATCACCTTCGAGCAAGGGAATGGAAAAAATGGAGAAAAAACTATTGTCCACATAAGTGTTATCGCCTTCCTCGATGGCCTCGTTCCCTTTCTTTACGGTAATAAAACCCCATTGGCGGAAACGGCAAAAATCCTCCACCGCCGGGTAATCCTGCACAAAAGCGGCACCCATTGGCGCCGGCGAAACGGCCATAGGGTGCTCCTCGCCGCCCACCCGCGCATCGTAATTGATGCGGAAAATACGGTCGGCTTTTTCGTTGAAGCGGTCGAACGACCATTCGTCGCGGACGTACAATCCGATCAGCATGGTCACCATCAGGCCGGTAGCCAGACCGACGATATTGAGCAGCGAAAAGGTGCGGTTTTTCGACAGGTTGCGCAGGGCGATGAGGAGGTGGTAGCGTAGCATGGCGTTGGTGTATGCCGGAACGCTGTTCCGGCTTTTTTAATTTTTTTTATTCCCGGAACAGCGTTCCGGGATACATTGCCCGGAACAGCGTTCCGGTGTACATTGCACGTTCCGTCGTGCGGCTATTCACTTTTTAACGACTCCACCGGATTGGTCAGTGCCGCCCGCACACTTTGAAAACCTACGGTTAAAAATGCAATAGCCACGGCTACCAAACCTGCGACTGCCACCATCCACCATTGCATGTCGATGTGGTAGGCAAAGTTGGATAACCAGCGTTGCATAAAATACCAGGCTAAAGGCGAAGCAATGACAATCGCAACGAATACCAGTTTTAAAAAATCGCGGGTCAGCAGGGTTGTAATTCCTGCTACCGATGCGCCCAGGACTTTGCGGATGCCGATTTCCTTGTTGCGGTTTGCTGCAGCCAGAGCAGCCAGGCCCAGCAAACCCAGACAGGCTAGAAACAGCGAAAGCATGGCTGCAAGCGTCACCACCCGGCTCCAGCGTTGTTCCGTTTTGTAAAATGCATCAAGGCTCTCGTCCAGAAATTTGTAGCGGAAAGGCAGCCGCGGTTCGACGGCGGCCCAGATTCCCTGCAATTGCGCCAGCGCATTTTCAGGATTACCTTTTTTCAGGCGAACAAAATAGTAATCGCGCGGGTAGGGGCTGAACATTTGTAACATCATAGGGGCAACCTCTTTGTGGAAAGACCCGAAATGATAGTCTTTTACCACACCCACTACCATGGGGTTTTTCGAGGGATCTTCTTCGTTGTAGCCGGTCAGCGGCTGACCGATCACATCATGCAGCGACCAGCCGAAAGCCCGCATGGCCGCTTCATTTATAACAACGGAGGTCTGCGTATCTGCCACCACATGCCGGCTCAGGTTGCGGCCGGCCAGCAATTCAAGTCCAAGCGTGGGTACGTACTCCGGGTCGACGACGTACTCGAATATCTCCATTTGTTTGCCTTTGTACTCAAAACCAGAGGTGGACCAACCCGTTCCGCCGCCGAGGGCCATTTCAGCGGAACTTACGTTTAAAATTTCGGTAGAATGCGCCAGTTTTTCCTGAAAAACCCGCGCTGTTTGTTCGGGATTATCCGACCCGGAAGTATTGATTACAACGACGTTCTCCTTGTCGAAACCGGGATTGCGCGTCTGCATAAAATGCAATTGCCGCAACATGACGACCGTGCAGATCATAAGCCCGGTGGAAAGCATAAACTGCCAGGTCAACAGCGAGCGCGTAAACCAGTTGCCGCCACCCATACGGAGTTTGTTTTGTAAAGATTCCAGCGGACGAAACCCGGACAGCACCAATGCCGGATATGCGCCGGCCAGCAAACCTGCCACTAAAGTCAGGACAGGAAAAAACAAGAACAATTCCGGAAATTGACGCCAGTTGAAAGATAACTGTTTGTCTATCAACTGATTAAAAAAAGGTAAAGCGGTATAGGCCAAAAGCAGGCCCAGGCTCATGGAAAATACGCTCATCGAAACGGATTCGATCAGGTGCTGCGCCACCAGTTGCCGCCGGGCTGCACCGACAACTTTCCGAACGCCGATTTCCCTTGCGCGACCCAAAGAACGGCCAATGGTAAGCGTCGTAAAATTGATGCAGGCAATTAGCAAAATCAATCCGCCGATACCCAACAGAATCCATGCATACTGCGGATTGGCGGTGGATCCTTTAACGGAAACATCCTGCTTGATGTCCCGGATGGGTTGTAACGAATAGTAAAACGGCGACCCCGCCTGCGACCACCAGCCTTCCTGGCGGGCATGGTTTTCATCCGTCGGGTGGTAGCGGGCATAAAATTCGCCGAGTCGTTTGTCGCCCTGCGTTAAAGTGGAACCCGGCCGTAATTGTACAAAAGTTGGAAAAGATATCCTCGTCCAACGGTCTTTTTCGTTCTGCCCGCGCGGCATGGCGGCATACCGTGCAAAAGGCAACAAAATCCCGAATTCGATCGAAGAATTGCTGGGCACATCTTCGGCGACGGCCGTAACTATGTAGGATTCAAATTTGTTTTCAATTTTGATGTCCAGCGTGCGGCCCAGCGGATTGATTTCACCGAACAATTTTAAGGCCATTTTTCGGGTCAAAACAACTGAATACGGCTCTTTTAAGGCTGTTTCGGCATTTCCAAACAACAGCGGAAAAGAAAATATTTTGAAAAAAGGCGCATCTGCAAATGCCATATCTTCCTCGAACACGCCCTGTGGCGCTTCCACAAATCCGCCCCAACTGCGGATGCGTGTGTAGGTTTCCACTTCCGGAAAATCGCGCTGCATGGCTGGTCCCAGGGGCATGGGCTGGAAGGGTTCTTTTGTTTCGGCCTCGTTCCGGAAACCCGCCGCCGTGTGTGTGAGTACCCGGTAAATGCGGTCTCCGTTGGTATGAAAACGGTCGAAACTGAATTCATCGAGCACATGTAACGCCGTCAGCGCAAAACAAGCCAGCCCGAGGGAAAGCCCCAGGATATTGAGCAGCGAAAAAAAAGCCTGTTTTCGCAGGTTGCGCAGGGCGAGTTTAAGGTAGTTCGATAGCATGGTTTGGTTATTAGTTATCGGTTATCAGTTATCGGGTTTCAGGCTGGAATGGAGCGGAAAGGTTATTTTCTGTTCCATTATCGGCGGTCAGTTATCAGTTATCAGTTATCAGTTATCGGGTTTCAGGCTGGAATTAAGAGGAAAGGTTGTTTTGGGTTCCTTATTGGCAGTTAGTTATCGGTTATCGGTTATCAGTTTAAAAATTCAGTTAAGGGAAATGGATGGAGCATTTTACCGCATTCCAGCCTGAAACCCGATAACCGATAACCGATAACCGATAACCAACTACTCGCTCCGCAACGACTTCACCGGATTAATTGTCGCCGCCCGGATGGCCTGAACACTCACCGTCAATAATGTGATGCCCAGCGCCCCGAAACCCGCTGCGGCAAATATCCACCAGGAAATGCCGGTCCGGTATTCGTAATTCAGCAGCCACTCGCTCATAAAAGAATAAGCGACCGGCGCAGCAATCCCGAATGCGATGACCACCAGCAGCACAAAATCCCTGGAAAGTAAACTCCACACATTTAAAACACTGGCACCCAGTACTTTGCGCACGCCGATCTCTTTGGTGCGTTGTTCGGCTACAAAGGTGGCCAGACCAAAAATGCCCAGTAAACTGATGAAAATGGCCATGACGGAAAACGCGGTAGCGAGTTTGGCCACCCGATCTTCCCGCCAGAACTTGAGCCCGAATTCTG
>JADLCC010000318.1 GCA_020847425.1 Saprospiraceae bacterium | reverse complement strand
CGGGCGCTGAATACGCTGGGGCAGGTAATCGCTACGGGAGAAAGCCGGACCGGTCCGCTGAATATTGCTACAACAGCCTGGAAATCAGGTGTTTATTATGTTGAAATAAGTGTGGAGGGGCAGTTGATGGGGGCGAAAGTGGTGGTGGAGCGGTGATTTGAGTGTTTTGGTGTTTTTGGGTTTTGGTGTTTTGGTGTGCTTTGCCTAAAAATTAGTGATGCTGGAGCAAAGCACTCTAAAACACTAAAACCCAAAAACACCAAAACACCTAAAAAACACTCAGATATCAAAACTAAACCCTTCCGCCACAAACTGGTCATATCGTTCGCGGTCGAACTGGTACAGTTTGGCGGGTCGGTGCGCAACACCTTCCTGCATTTCGTCGCATTCCACGAGTACGTTCATGGAAAGTATTTTTTTACGAAAATTGCGTTTGTCGAGGCCCTTGTTTTTGGGCAGGTTCAGCACGGATTCGTACAGTTGCTGAAGTTCTGTCAGCGTAAATTTTTGCGGCAGCAATTCAAAACCTACGGGTGCATTGCGCACTTTCCGTTGCAGGCGTTGCAGGCAGATATCCAGGATTTCATTGTGGTCGAAAGCCAGTTCGCCAACACTCGAAATACTGTGCCAATGGGCAGATTGTGCAAACGAAGCAGGCGTCAGGGCAAAATCGCTGACTTTGATCAGGGAAAAATAGGCAATGGTGATGACACGCCCCAGTGGGTGGCGGTTCACAGCGCCGAAGGTCCGAACCTGTTCCAGGTACACCCCCCGCAAACCGGTGAGTTGTTCGAGTACACGTTCCGCAGCCGTATCGAGGTCTTCATTGGGGTACACCAGATCGCCCGGCAAAGCCCATTTGCCCCGAAAGGGTGCGGCTCCACGCTGAATCAGCAGGACTTTCAGATCGCCGCCGTCGAACCCGAAAATGACATTATCAACCGAAAAAGCCGATTTGAAAAAACTTTCGACTTCGCTCATATTTTTTTTTCCATTTATTGTTGAGGCCAAAAATACAGTCTTATTGTTTTTTTTACACCAAACCCGGCAAGGGAATTTTTTTCCAGGGCAACAATTGATGAAAACGGCTTGGATCAGGTGAAAAATCCTATTTTTGCAGATGTTTTGGCAAGCTAATTGCTTCTAATTCACGGAATGGTATAAATCGATCCGGTTAACTTGATCTTTTGGGTTCAATTTTATCTGTTTATACCCTTTTAGTGATGATCATAATCGCATTCATTTTGATTGATTTTCGCTCATTTTAGATCGTACCATCCCACTAACTATGCAAATTGACATTCCGGCGCATATCGAAAAGCTGCTATTTCTCCACGATGCGCTGATTATTCCCGGATTTGGAGGCTTTACAGCCACCCGAACCCCGGCTTCAGCAGATTACGTTGGAGGATCTGTGGCCCCACCCGCCAAAACCCTGGCTTTCAGTGAAAACCTGACAGTCGACGATGGTATTCTGGTCGGGGATGTGGCTCAAACGCATGGCATCGCACTGGATGATGCCCGCAAAACCATTGCAGATTTTGTAGAAAAAATGCAGGCTCTGCTGCAACAACGCGAGATTGTTACCCTGCCCGGAGTAGGCCGTTTATACCGAAATTATGTGCAAAAAATCCAATTTTTGCCGGATTCCACCAATTTTAATGCCAGTTCCTACGGTTTGCCGCCCCTGCAGTTTTCGCCTATTGCACGCTCCAGGGAAGTATCGGATAAGCCGGTAACGGAGCCGGTTAACACCACTTCTCCGACGGCATCGGTTCCAGCCTATACGCCTCCCGAGGACAGCTATTCGCCCGAAGCGCGTAGCGGCCGCTCCCGCTGGGGACTGGCATTGGGCATTCTTTTCCTTTTTGCATCGCTGTCTATCGGGATCTGGTATTGGCAACAAAAAAAGAAGCAAGCCCTGCAGGCGCAACGCAACAACACGGAGCAAACAGATACCGCTCCGGAAAAAGAGGAGAAAAAAGCAGCGCCGGTTCCGGACAAACCGAAAGCAAGTCCCGAATCAACACAAACTGCGCAGGAGTCTGCCAATGAAAAAATGGAAGCCGCGCGCGATCTGGTTGCCAAAGAAGCCGCTGGCCGGGAATGTATCCTCATCATCGCAACCCTGCGGGAAAAAAACAATGCCGACCGGCTGGTGAAAATGCTGAAAGCCGACGGGCACGAAGTCTATTTTTTAGAAAAAAACGGCTACCAGGTAGGTGTCAGGTTTAAATACCAGAAAGTCAGCGAAATCCAGGAAACCATTAATATCCTGAGCAAACTGACCGGCGAAGATCAAATCTGGATCAAAAAGAAATAAAACATGATTCGTATCGACCATATCGGTATTGCCGTCCGCAACCTGGAAGAGAGCAATGAACTGTTCCGCAAGTTGCTGGGATCAGCGCATTATAAAACGGAAACTGTTGAAAGTGAACATGTTACCACTTCTTTTTTTCAAATTGGAGAAAGTAAAATAGAGTTACTTGTCGCCAGCGATCCGGAAAGCCCGATTGCCAAATTCATCGAAAAACGCGGCGAAGGCATGCACCATATCGCTTTTGAAGTACAAGATATCCACGCAGAAATCGCCCGTTTGGAAGGGGAAGGATTTATTCCGCTTAACCGCGAACCCAAACGCGGCGCCGACAACAAACTTGTGGCTTTTTTGCACCCGAAGTCGAGTGGCGGCGTGCTGGTGGAACTCTGCCAATCTGTTTAGTTATTGGTTTTTGGTTATTCGTTATTAGGGTGGTAAAGGGCCGTCTGCTCATTTGCCAGGCATTCCTAAGGAGTGACCAAAGCAAATGAGCAGACGGCCCTTTACCACCCTAATAACGAATAACGAATAACTAAAAAAAACTACTGTTTCACAAACCGCAGCGACACCGAATTAATACAATATCGCAGCCCGGTAGGTTTCGGTCCGTCATCGAAAACGTGTCCCTGGTGTCCGCCGCAGCGGGCGCACTCTACTTCCTCGCGCAGCATACCGTAGGAACTGTCTTCATTTCCCGCAATGCACTCTTTTGAAATGGGTTGGTAAAAAGAGGGCCATCCGGTGCCGCTTTCAAATTTTGTTTCCGAGGAAAAAAGCGGCAATCCGCAGCCGGCACAGACATATACGCCTTTTTCGTGGTTGTCCCAGAGTTTGCCGGTGAATGCCCGTTCTGTGCCTTCCTCCCGCAGCACCCGGTAAGCATCTGCGCTGAGTTGTTTTTTCCAGTCTTCCTTGCTTTTGACCACTTTGATCAGTTTGCCCTGGGCGTCGTACTGCGCGGGGACAATCGTGTCGGCCAACATTTCTGTTGCAGGCATTTCTATATTCGTGGCGCCCTTTTCAACGGGCAGGTCAGGCGTAGTGTTACAGGCTAAAAACATTAAAAAAATGCTGATCAATTTCATGTTTGTAAATGGGTTGAGTGGATAAGTTGAGTATTGGAGGACTGAGTATTACACCCAAAACGTACGATACAAACGTTCAACCGGCTTTTTAGATCGCGTAAATCGGAGAAATTATCGATAAACGTTCGCAAGAAGACAAAACCCGCAGGTATTGCTTAGCATTGAGGTGTCATCTGCGAGGTACGAGCAGGTGACATCTCAACGCGGAAGCACAAGGCTCGACGCGGAAGCACAAATCTCCACGCGGAAGCGCTACCGTTTCGAGATATCACCTGCTCGTACCTCGCAGATGACACCTCTTCACTGGCTATGATGTTTTTTACAAATATTGCACATAACCCATTTGCATCGGCAAACCGAATGCATTGACGCCCCAGATAGCGCCATTGTGGTCGATACTGTAGTAAAAACCATTGGGGAACTGGTAAATCCAGGCAAAAGCGGGGTTTAACGATGCCGTTCGGGTAGCCACGGCGACAGGAAAATTGCTCATGGGATTTACAACCACAATCTGATTGTTCGGCGTGACGTAATAGGTATTCGGATCTCCGTTAAAAAAACACTGGGCTACGTAGGCTTTGGGCGGCGGCGGTGGCGGCGGAACATCCGGCATTCTGGGCGGCGTATAAGTTTGCGGTGGCTCGGAGGGCGTTTTTATCGACCTGTTGTCCAATTCACGGACGATTTTAAGCAGGGCGTCGCGGATACCGTCGATATCTTCGTTTTTGGCTAAACCACTGACATTCTTGCGTTTGTATTCCGCCCAGCGGCTTTTTTGAAGCACTGCAGAATCGCTGAGGTCATGTTCGACGCTGTTGTACAGTAAATCGAGCAGCCGATCGATGGCCTGTTCAATTTCATTTTCGCCGATGAGTTCGCGGATATGTCTGGTGCTGTTTGTCATGTTTTGGGTTTGCGGGGGCAAAAATTTGAAATTTCGGGCGAAAAGATGGTATACTTCTGTGGAAATCTTTGCGGCTTACAAAAAATCCGTTCATTTGTCCATCAAACCAATCATTTCCTGCAATGAATAAAAATTTACTTCCCCGGCTGTTGGCCATGGTACTGGTCTATGTCATTTTGAAATTTTTCGGCGGCAGTTTCGGCAGCCTCGTTTTATATCCGGTCACTTTGTTGGTGACGTTTTTACACGAATTCGGCCATGCTTTGGGGGCTATCCTGACCGGCGGGTCGGTCGAAGGGCTGCAAATCAACCCCGATGGGAGCGGCTATACCATTACGCGGGGCGGCAGTCAGGCGGTGGTGTTGATGGGCGGATACCTGGGCAGCGCTTTGCTGGGAAACCTGCTTTTCAGAATAGGTGTCAAGCACCGCACCCAGGCGCAAAACGCCCTGCTCACCCTGGCATTTTTGATGGCGCTCGCCGGAATTTTGTGGTTTGAGTCGTTTATGAGTACCGGATTGCTGTTTGGTTTTGCCGCGACCCTGTTTTTTGTAGCCCGCCGTACGAACTGGGACCAGGATGCGCTGATGTTCCTTGGGCTTGCAACCGTGCTGTATATCATCCAGGACTTCAATGTGGGGCCTAAAAGCGACCTGGCTATGTACGAACAGGTGGTGGGTATTTTTCCTTACCAGGTCTGGATGTATCTTTGGCTGGCGCTCGCAGGGGGACTGTTTTTCTGGAACCTGAAGGCGTTGTTTGGAAGAGCGTTTTGAACCCGGCCCGACGATATATTGTTGAGTTGGTTGAGAAGTTGAGGGTTGAGATTGTTGAGGGTGCTTACTCAAGCCGAGCATTAGAAATGCGAAAGTGTTCAAAATATATGGGATTTATTTTTTAAGTTAATGATAGTCAATCATTTAAGTTGTTTTTTTTTGACGCCGTTATTTGAGCATTTCCGAGCATTCACAAAATGCCAAGAGTGACCACCCTCAACCCCTCAACAAACTCAACCCTCAACAAACTCAACACCCTCCACCCATGCTCACCCTACTCGAAAAAATACCCGTCAAACTCGCATCCAGGGTCGTTATCGGCTACATGTTGCTGGCATTCGGCTGGTGGTCGTACCATCTTTGGTCGCAGAATGACCGCCTGTTCGATGCGGAAAAAAGAGCCATTGAAGCCCGGTTCAACCGTTCGGGGCAGGGCGTCAACCTGACGCAACTGTATGAGACGGCGGAGTACAAAAAAGCCGAAAAAGCCTGGCACAAAAGCCACCGCATGATCCTTTCAGAAGGTCTTTTTTTTACTGCTTGTCTTGTTTTCGGACTTTGGATCGTCCACCGCAGCACCAACCGGGAAGTTGCCCTTGCGCGCCAGCGCCGCAATTTCCTGCTGAGTATCACCCACGAACTGAAGTCGCCCATCGCGGCACTGCGCCTCGAACTCGAAACCCTCAGTAAACGCAGCCTGCAACCCGAACAACGCGACCAACTGCTTTCCAATGGCCTCAAAGACGTCAGTCGCCTGCAGAACCTGGTGGAAGACCTGCTGCTGGCCGCCCGGCTGGAAGACAACTGGCGGCCGTTGCCCGAACCGATCGACCTGCCTGTATTGATACGGGATATTATTTCCCGACTGAAAGTGCGTTTTCCACAGGCTGATATTCAGGTGCAATTGCCCGGTCAGATGCCGCCTGTTCAGGCCGACAAGCCGGGTATGAGTTCCGTTATTCAAAACTTGCTGGAAAATGCCTTGAAATATTCGCCGCCGGGCAACCCTGTTGTATGTAACGTGGAAAGACTCGATGGAAAAACAATTATCCGGATCGCCGATCAGGGGTACGGCATCCCGGATGACGAAAAAAAGGCAGTTTTTGAAAAATTTTACCGGCTCGGCAGTGAAGAAACCCGTCGCAGTACCGGCACCGGACTGGGGCTTTACATCGTGCAACAAGTGGTGAAAGCGCACGGCGGAACAATAAGCATTGGCAACAATACGCCGATGGGGACTGTTTTTGTGGTGGAAATCTGACAAGGTGTGTTTTGGTGTTTTAGTATTTTGGTGTTTTAGAGGGATAACGCTTGGGGTGTGTTCATATCCCGGATTTGCGCCCGAAAACACTAAAACACTAAAACACCAAAACACCAAAACACCCTTTTCCCTATTTTTGCCACAAATCTCACACCCTTGTCCCTTTCTTCCGCTCAACGCATCAAAATGGCCAGGCTCGACGGCCGACCCGAAATTTTTCACTCCATCCAGGGAGAAGGCAAAAGTATCGGGGTGCCCTCCGTATTTGTGCGCACATCCCTGTGTAACCTGCATTGTATCTGGTGCGATACCGACTACACCTGGAACTGGGTAGGTACGCGGTTCCCGCATGTGCACGATGCCCTGCCGGGGTATCGGAAGTTTCAAAAAAAAGAATGGATTGCTGAATGCGATATAGAGACGATCGCTGAAGAAGTGGCGGGTTTTCCATGCAAAAATGTGATTCTGACCGGCGGCGAACCGATGTTGCAGCAGTCGGCATTGCTGCGGCTGATGGAGTTACTGCGTTCAAAATCAACAGATTATCGTTTTGAAATAGAAACGAACGGCACCCTCGTTCCCAGTGTGGACTTTGATGCCAGTATCGATCAGTACAACGTGTCGCCCAAACTGGAGAACAGCAACAACCCGCGTAAATTGCGCGAAAAACCGGCTGCCTACCGATTCTTCAGCCAAAGCCCAAAAGCCAATTTTAAATTTGTTCTGGCCGCAGAAAACGACCTCCGGGAAGTGCTGCAACTGCTTGATACCTATCATATTCCGGCCGATAAAATATGGCTTATGCCCGAAGCCACACAACGCGAAACGCTCCAGGAAAAACGCCAATGGCTCGTTGAAATCTGCAAAAAATATGGGTTTAGATATTCCGACCGGTTGCATGTGCAGATTTGGGGGAGCAAGAAAGGGGTATAGTGTTTTGGTGTTTTGGTGTTTTAGTGTTTTGGGCGCGCTGCTCCGGATATGAACAAATCCCAAGCGTTACTCCTCCAAAACACCAAAACACTAAAACACCAAAACACCCTGTTTCAAGGATACTTTTTTACATTTGTCGAGTCTAATATTTTCATTCTTCACAACACCCATCACCATGTCCGTTCAATTAGATCAGGTCAAACAAAAAGCCGGAAGAATCGCCCGCCGTACGCTTTGGATATTACTAGCGATAGGGCTGCTCACCGGCATCGGCTACTTCTTTTACCGCACCTACACCATCAGTGAAGGAACCCGTACGGGGATGTTATTTAAAATATCTAAAAAAGGGGCGATTTTTAAAACGTACGAAGGACAGTTGCACCTGGGCGGGAGCACGATTCTGACGACCCAAAGCACCTGGGACTTTTCTGTAAAAGATGCTGCGGTATACCAGACCATGCAACAGTATGAAGGCAAAAATGTGAAACTGCATTACCGTGAACTGGTGGATGCTTTTCCCTGGCAGGGCGACACCGACTATATCGTTTACCAGGTAGAGGCGCTGGAATAAAAAACTGCCTTTACTACGTACATTGACCCAACTTTCTGCTTCAAAACAGGGGTCTTTACAACGTCCGAAAATGAACAGTTCTGTTCAATTTCGGGCGTTTTTTATTTCAAATAACCTTTATAAGCCATTGATAATAAATTAGTTAGATCATTGGCAAAAAAATTGTTCAAAAAACAGAAGGAAACATTCCAAAGAAAATAAACGCTGCCATGAAAATAATTGTCCTCGCATTGCTCTTTTGTACGGCATTTGCCTGCCGCGAAATACCGAATTCAATACCTGCGGATATCGAATTCGAAGCAGCACCGATTGTTCGCTACACCCAGGGCGATATCCGGAAGATACGCTGGATCGAAGGCAGTTGGAAAAGCACGCAGCCCGAGCAACCTGTAAAAAAGAATTTCCAGTTCAGCCCCGATAATTCGCTGGATATCCTGGAGATAGGCAATTCCGGCGCTTTTTCTACGCTGCTGACCTGGCATGCGGGATGCTTTTACCTGGGCGACAACCGCGAATGGGTCGTCACCTGGATCGGTGAAAAGGACGTTCGTTTCGAACCTACCCGCCCGGGCAAAAATCCGTTTACCTGGACGCGTTTCGGCGAAGACCAGTGGTACCACGTCACCCACACCCCGCAGGGCGACAAGCCTGTGCTGATGCAGCGCATCGGGGACGCGCAACCTTGAGTGGTGTGTTTTGGTGTTTTAGTGTTTTGGTGTTTTGGGCGCACTGCCGTGAATATGAACAAATCCCAAGCGTTACCCCCTCTAAAACACCAAAACACTAAAACACCAAAACACCTATTTGATTCTCGACGCCATCATCAGCGTCTTTACCCGTTTCTGGGCTGCCGCTTTGGTATCGGGATCCGCCAGGCGCTGTAAGCCTGCCCAGGAAGAAAATCCGTTCTCTTTGGCTACCATGTTCCGAAATCCGTCTTCTACGGCAGAAGCCTGAGGCGTCAGCGATTTTGCCGCCGGTTTTGCTGATTTGGTCTCGCCGCCTTTTGCGCTCATTTTTTTCTCCGGCGCCATTCGTATTGCAGCCGATGCCGTGGGCATTTCTTCCGGGAAATACCGCAGCAAATCGTATTGCTGCATCACTTTTTGCATACTCCAGCCATAAGGATACGTTTTTAACACGGCCGACAGGGGTTTTACCCGTTCGCCGGCGTGTTGCGCTGCATCGCGGTTGAGCTGGCTTCTGGAATAGGAACCGGCGTAAGCCTGCACCAGTACGTGCGCCATCAGTACCTGGGGTTTGATGTTGTATTCTTCGGAAGCGTCTTTTACAGCCGACTTCCATTGTTTGGCCGTAGAGGCTACAAATTCGGCATCGTCGTAGAGGTATTTGAGTTTTTCCGCTGCGGATTGCTCCGGTTCGATGTCCCGGACAATCTTTTCTTTTTTAGCGCTGGTTTTGCCCTTGGAGGGGCGCATGGCGATAGCCTGCGGCTCGGCCGGCATATCGGAATCGGTGATGTTGTAACCGGATACCAGCCGGTCTTTATCGACGTTTTTCAAACCCTCTTTTTTCCCGATAAAAAGAAAAATAAGTACTGCGGAAACGCCGGCGGCAGAAAGGAAACCAAAAAATTCGAAGAAATTTTTCATGTGTAATAATTTGAAATAGTGAAGGAGGAAATTTTTTTATGAATGATGAATGATGAATGATGAATGATGAATGATGAATGATGAATGATGAATGATGAATGATGAATGATGAATATTTTGGCACTCGTGGCTTCTTTTGGCTGATTTGTTAAGCGGGAGGTAAATGGTTTTACCTGCCAATTAATTTTTATAAAAGTACAGACCATAAATATTCATCATTCATCATTCATAATTCATCATTACAACGCAATTGCTTCATAGTCAATACGCCACAATTGATATGTTTCTATAATGAGTGTTAGTTTTTCGGCATAAGTGCGCGCGGTGGCATAGCCCGACTGCTTCAGTCCGACGCTCCAGGCCGCGTAATAAGGCACTTCCGTTAGTCCGTAAATACTTTTTGAAATATGGTAAATTCCGCCCACTTCGTAGCGGTGCAGCATCCAGCCATAGCGCCTGTCCTGCAGCAGCAGGCTGTGGCGTCGGTAACTATCTCCTGCGGTACGGTACACTTCGAAGCGATCCCAGACATAGTCGTCGGTCATTTGCATACAATCGACAGCGAGGGAGTGGAAATTGAAATCGCGGTCGTCGATCACGCCGTCGCGCCGGAAGCCCGGGCGGCTGCGGCATTTGATGCCGAAATGGTTGTTGCCCCTGGTGGCGAGGGCGCTCCGGCCTGCGTTCGTTTCGAGTAGTCCTTGTGCGAGGGTGATGGATGCGGGTATTTTGGTGCGTCGCATTTCCAGCACCGCCAGGTCGCGGTGTTGTTCCAGGTAGTTGAGATACGCTACGGCATTGGCCTGGCTGCCCCTCGACAGTTTTTCTTTCAGTTCCTGTTCGATGACTGCCCGATGCCAGTACGCGCCTTTTTTACCCGGTTTGGATATAACGGTTTGTTGTTCGATGGTATCGGCATAAAATTGCTGCAATTCACGAGCAAAAGTTGCACCAATTACGTCGGCGCCGGTTTTAAACTCGTGTTTCATTTCATGGAAAACCGGCAATTCGGAGATGCCGTCCACACGTGCCTTGATGTCATCGTAAAAAAGGTAAACGAGCAGTCCGGGTAGTCCTACGACAAAAAACGCGATAAAACTCCCCCGCCCGAAGGCATACAGGCAACTGCTGTTGTCATTCATGATGTACCCATGTTTTGGTCGTACAAATAAACAACTGAAAGTTGAGAGGTGGTTGAGAAAAGTGTTGAGGATGTTGAGGGTTGGGGTTTTTTGGTGGGG